>NZ_QRVW01000024.1:0-44820 GCF_003458855.1 Mitsuokella sp. AF21-1AC | reverse complement strand
TTCACAAAGGCGCTATTTCCTAATTACAGGAATGCTCCTTTAAAAATCTGAACTCTAGTATAAGGAATGATTCTGAAAAGAAGAAGAAAGCGAGATTTTGATAAAAAGTCCCCGATGAATCGATTGACTCACCAGGGACTCCTGATCGTTTGAGGTATTTATTTGACTCGTACCTGCTGCTTGGCAGCCTGGTCAGAGACTTCCTGTTCGGCAGCCAGGAGTTCCCTGGCTGCCTTGAGCTGGAGCTCAACCTGCTGGTACGACGTGCCGCCGAACGAATTGCGGTTCTTTACGCACGTCTCGGGGCTGATGGCTTCCTTGATGTCCTCACCGAAGAGCGGCGAGAGCTTCTTAAAGTCCTCGAGGCTCATATCCTCGAGATAGATGCCCTTCTCGATGCAGTCATGGACGGCCTGTCCCGAAACGGCATGAGCCTTGCGGAACGGCATGCCCTTTTTGACGAGGTAATCAGCAAGATCCGTGGCGTTCGAGAAATCTTCCGTCACGGCCTTTTTCATGACTTCCTTGCGCACCTTCATGCCGCGGATCAGCTGTGCGTAGACAGCCAGGCTGAACTTCACGGTATCGATGGCGTCGAAGATGCCCTCCTTGTCTTCCTGGAGGTCCTTGTTGTAGGCAAGCGGCAGACCCTTTACCGTCGTCAGCATGGCCATGAGATGGCCGACGACACGGCCCGTCTTGCCGCGCACGAGCTCGGAAACATCGGGGTTCTTCTTCTGCGGCATCATCGAGGAACCCGTGCAGTGCGCATCGTCGAGCTCGACGAAGTGGAACTCACGGCTGCACCAGAGGATGGTTTCCTCGGACAGGCGCGAGAGATGAACCATGAGGATCGAAGCTGCTGCGAGGAATTCCATGATGTAATCACGGTCGCTGACAGCATCGAGGCTGTTGTTGTAGATGTTCTCGAAGTTCAGGAGCTTCTGGACATACGGGCGGTCAATCGGGAACGTCGTCCCCGCAAGAGCGCCGGCGCCGAGCGGCATGATGTCCGCGCGCTTGTAGACACCTTCAAAGCGGGCAAAGTCACGCGAGAGCATGCAGAAGTACGCCATGAGATGATGCGAGAAAAGGATGGGCTGCGCACGCTGCAGGTGCGTGTAGCCCGGCATGATGACATCGCTGTACTTCTCTGCCGTCTCGACGAGTGCGCGCTGGAGATTCTCGATCTCTTTCTGCACCTCGACGACCTGACGGCGGATGTACATGTGCGTATCGAGAGCGACCTGGTCGTTGCGGCTGCGCGCCGTGTGCAGGCGGCCGCCGGCTTCGCCGATGGCCTCGGTCAGGCGTTTCTCGATATTCATGTGGATGTCCTCGAGGTCGACGGAGAACTCGAATTTCCCCGCCTCGATCTCCTGCAGGATATCCTTGAGGCCCTTGACGATGGCATCCTTGTCCGCCTCCGAGATGATGCCGCATTTCGCGAGCATTGTCGCGTGCGCGATGGAGCCGGCAATGTCCTCATGATACATGCGCTTGTCAAAATTGATGGAGGCCTGGAACTCGTTGATCATCTCGTCAGTCGTCTTGGAGAACCGGCCTCCCCACATTGCTTCACTCATTTCTGGGTTTTCTCCTGCATCAGGGCACGTACCTTGAGCGGCAGGCCGAAGAGGTTGATGAAGCCCGTCGCATCAGCCTGGTTGTAAACGTCATCGTGCTCGAATGTGACGAATTCCTTGCTGTAGAGAGAATACGGGCTCGTGGAACCGGCGGAAATGATGTTGCCCTTGTAGAGCTTGAGCTTGACCGTGCCCGTAACCGTCTGCTGCGTGCTGTCGACGAAGGCCGAAAGAGCCTCGCGCAGCTGGCAGAACCACATGCCGTCGTAAACGAGCTCGCCGAAGCGGACAGCGACATGCTGCTTGAAATGGAACGTCATGCGGTCGAGGCAGAGATACTCGAGCTCGCGATGTGCATAGTAGAGGATGGATCCGCCCGGATTCTCATAGACACCGCGGGACTTCATGCCGACGAGGCGGTTCTCGCAGATGTCGACGATGCCGACGCCGTTGCGCGCACCGATCTCGTTGAGCTCCGTCAAGAGAGCGACGGGGTCCATCTTCTTGCCGTTGACAGCAACCGGCTCGCCCTTCTCGAAGTCAACCGTGACGTATTCCGGTTTGTCCGGTGCATCCTCAGGAGCCTTGGAGATCAGGAACATGCTGTTGTGCGGCTCGTTGGCCGGATCCTCGAGATCAGAGCCCTCATGGGAGAGATGCCAGATGTTGCGGTCCATGGAGTACGTCTTGTTCTCCGTGGCAATGGGGATGCCGTGCTTCTTGGCGTATTCGATCTCAGCCGAACGGGAATCGAGATCCCACTCACGCCACGGAGCGATCAGCGTGATGTTCGGAGCCAGTGCCTTGACCGTCAGCTCAAAGCGGACCTGGTCGTTGCCCTTGCCCGTAGCGCCGTGAGCGATGGCGTCAGCGCCCTCTTTCTTGGCAATCTCGACGAGCTTCTTGGCGATGATCGGACGTGCGAACGACGTGCCGAGCAGGTACTTGTCCTCGTAGACAGCACCGGCCTTGAGCGTCGGCCAGACGTATTCCTTGAGGAACTCTTCCTTGAGGTCTTCGATGTAGACCTTGGAAGCACCGGATTTCAGGGCCTTGTCATGAACGGCATTGAGTTCATCGCCCTGGCCGACATCGGCGCAGCAGGCAATGACTTCGCAGCCATCGTAATGCTCCTTGAGCCAGGGAATGATAACGGAGGTGTCCAGACCGCCAGAATAAGCGAGTACGACTTTCTTGATCTTAGCCATAATAAATAACCTCTTTTCTTATATCTCCCCCGCTGCGGGTTTCCCTCAAGGTCCCTTCAGCAGGCGATTTCACGATGCAAACGGCAAATACGGTCAGTCCGCCATGGTCAGTGCCATGATGGCCTTCTGCGTGTGCAGGCGGTTCTCCGCCTCGTCAAAGATGACATCCGCATTGGCCTCGAAGACGTCGGCCGTGATCTCTTCCCCGCGGTAAGCCGGCAGGCAGTGCATGACGATGACGCGCTTGTCCGCTCCCTTCAGGAGCTCAGCATTGACCTGATACGGAGCGAAGATCTTCTTGCGCTCCTCGTGCTCGGCTTCCTGTCCCATGCTGGCCCAGGTATCCGTCACGACGATATCCGCGTCCTTGACAGCTTCCTTCGGGTCCGTGACGAGACTGAGTGAAGCACCGGTCTCCTTGGCGTCCTCGAGAGCATTCTTGACGACTTCGGCATTCGGCCGATAATCCTCAGGCGTCGCGGCGACAAACGTCATGCCGGCCTTGGCACAGCCATAGAGGAAGGAATTCGTCATGTTGTTGCCGTCGCCGACATAAGCCATCTTGAGGCCCTTGAGGTCCTTGCCCTTGTACTCCTGGATCGTCAGAAGGTCCGTGAGGACCTGGCAGGGATGCAGAAGATCCGTCAGGGCATTGATGACGGGGATGTCCGCCCATTTGGCCATCTCCGTCGCACGGTCATGGCCGTACGTGCGGATCATGATGCCATCGAGGTAACGGGAAAGCACACGGGCCGTATCACGGATGGGTTCGCCGCGCCCGAGCTGGAGATCGCGGTTGGAAAGGAAAAGAGCCTGTCCGCCGAGCTGGTACATGCCCGTCTCAAAGGAGACTCGGGTTCGCGTCGAGGACTTCTCGAAAATCATGCCGAGCGTCTTCCCCTTGAGCAGCTGATGCGGAATACCAGCTTTCTGTTTGGCTTTGAGTTCCTTGGCAAGTGCCAGGATTTCCTGTACCTCATCCACCGAAAGATCGTGGATGGATAACATATCTTTTCCTTTCAACATTGGATGACCTCCCACACTGTAATAGATGTCCGTGTTTACTGCATATTATACATCAATTATGGCCGCTTGAAAAGTGTAGATATGCATTTTTTTTGCATTTATATGCAAATCGTTGTACCGTACCATAAATTTTACGGATTGATGCAGTTTGCGCGTCATTGCTCGTAATGTGCCAGTACCTCATCGAGCGTCCGGATGACTGTATCGACCTGTTCCTTCGTGATGATGAGCGGCGGGATGAAGCGCAGTACCTTGCCAGCCGTGCAGTTGATGATGGCGCCCTTTGCCAGGCAGTCATTGACGATATCGCGTCCGTGCTCCGCCGAAGCGAGCTCGGCGCCCAGGATCAGGCCTTCGCCGCGCACCTCCGTGATGAACGCCGGATGCTTGCTCTGGAGCTTCTCGAGCTGGCCCTTGAAGTAGCTGCCGACCTCTTCGACATGCGCGAGGAACTCCGGTTTTGGCACCGTGTCGAGCACGACATTGGCAGCGGCACAGGCCAGCGGATTGCCGCCGAACGTCGTGCCGTGGTCGCCGGCATGAAAGGCCTTCGCGACTTCATCCGTGACGATGAAGGCACCGATGGGCACGCCGCCCGCCAGGCCCTTGGCCAGCGTCACAATGTCCGGCTTGACGCCGTACTTCTCATAGGCGAAGAACTTGCCGCTGCGGCCGATGCCCGCCTGGATCTCGTCGAAAATCAGCAGCGCATGATGTTTGTCGCAGAGTGCACGAACCTTCTTGAGATAATCGTCCTTCGGCGTGTAGACGCCGCCCTCGCCCTGGATCGTCTCGAGCAGGACGGCAGCCGTCTTGTCGCTCATCATGGCTTCGAGTTCATCGATGTCATTGTAGTGGACGTAGTCAAAACCGTCGGGCAGCGGGCCGAACCCTTCGTGATACTTAGTCTGGCCCGTCGCCGTCAGCGTCGCGATTGTGCGGCCGTGGAAGCTGTCCCAGGCCGTGATAATCTGGGATTTCTCCGGGTCGAACTGATGCGCGTACTTGCGCGCAATCTTGATGGCACCCTCGTTGGCTTCAGCACCCGAGTTGCCGAAGAACGCCTTGTCGAGACCCGAGAGCTCGACGAGCTTTGCGGCAGCATCAGCCTGCGGCTGGGTGTAGTAGAGGTTCGAGCAATGAATGAGCTTCTTTGCCTGCTCAGCAATCGCCGTGACGAGCGGCCCGTAATCATGACCGAGTACATTGACGGCGATGCCCCCGAGGAAATCGAGGTACTTCTTGCCGTTGTTATCCCAGAGATACGCTCCCTCGCCATGGTCAAGGACAATCTTATAGCGGTTGAACACCGGCAGATAATCCTGTTCGTCCTTGGCAAATATTTCTTTATCCGTTTCCTGCATAAAAATCGCATCCTTATCTTTATCCGGATTTTCTCCGGCTACACATAACGGTCCAATCGGCAAAAACTGCCTGGAAGAAGCATCCGGTTTTCTCCCAGGCAGCTGCAACATCAGCGCACGACCTGCGTGCCAATACCCTTGGAAGTGAAGATCTCGAGAATGATGGAGTGATCGAGACGCCCGTCGATGATGTGCGTCTTGCCCGCTCCCTTCTCGAGTGCCGTCAGGCAGGCCTCTACCTTCGGGATCATGCCGCCCTTGATGATGCCATCGCGGATGTAGGCGCGTGCCTCCGGCAGATGCAGCGTCGAAAGGAACGACGACTTGTCCTCGAAGTCCTTGTAGATGCCCTCGATATCCGTCAGCAGCAGGAGCTTCTCCGCCTGCAGCGCGCCGGCAATCTCGGCTGCCACGTAATCGGCGTTGATGTTGTAGCTCTCGCCGTCCCGGCCGACGCCAATCGGCGCGATGACCGGCACGTAATCCTGATCGAGCAGATCCTCGATGAGGCTCGTGTTGATTTTCGCCACCGAGCCGACATAGCCGATATCGACCTTTTTCTCCGCCTCACCCTCGTAAACCGTGGCCAGTTTCTTCTGGGCCTCTATGAGGCCGGCATCTTTGCCCGACAGGCCGACGGCGTGAACACCGCGGCGGTTGAGGAGCGTTACGATTTCCGAATTTACCTTGCCGTCGAGGACCATCTCGGCAATCTCGACAGTTTCGGCATCGGTGACGCGCAGCCCGGCCACGAAGGACGATTCCTTGCCGACTTTCTGCAGGAATTCCGTGATTTCCGGACCGCCGCCATGCACGATGACCGGGCGGATGCCGACGTATTTCATCAGCGCGACATCCTGCATGACTTTTTCCTTCAGCTCGTCATTGACCATGGCATTGCCGCCGTATTTGATGACGATGGTCTTGCCATAAAATTCCTGGATGTACGGCAGGGCCTCGACGAGGATGGCCGCCTTATCCTTTGCTTCAAACATGCGATACGACATTCCTTTCCAGCTTCCGCGCTTCCTGCGGCGTCTTGTTCCGACACAGCCTGCAATCAGGTGTGATACTCGCCGTTGATCTTGACGTATTCATAGGAGAAATCACAGGTCCAGATGGTCGCTTCCTCCGTGCCTTCCCCCATATCGATGTCGATGACGATGTCGTGCTCGGCCATGACCTTGCGCAATTCCTCCTCATCGTACTCCGCACCGACGCCGCCAGCATAGACGGGAATGCCGCCAAACTTCACAACTGTCTTCTCGGGATCCATCGGCACACCGGCATAACCGACGGCACAGATGACGCGGCCCCAGTTCGGGTCCTCGCCGAAGAACGCCGTCTTGACGAGCGGGCTCTTTGCGACGCTCATGCCGATTGTCTTGGCATCGGCAAAAGACTTCGTGCCCGTGACATGAACCGTCAGGAATTTCGTCGCGCCTTCGCCGTCCGACGCAATGCGCTTGGCAAGGCCCTGGCAGATTGCCTTGAGCGTTGCCTTGAACGTCTCATAATCCTCGTTCTCGGCCGTAATCA
The DNA here is from genome assembly GCF_003458855.1 of Mitsuokella sp. AF21-1AC. Lineage (NCBI taxonomy): Bacteria > Bacillati > Bacillota > Negativicutes > Selenomonadales > Selenomonadaceae > Mitsuokella > Mitsuokella sp. AF21-1AC. The sequence continues at coordinate 38,097 of NZ_QRVW01000024.1, read as the reverse complement.
TCGCATTGCCGGCCGCACCGTTGGCCATGACGATGGCCATGTCGTTCGTGCTCATATCGCCGTCAATGGAAATCATGTTGAAGGAAACCTCGACAACTTCAGAGAGTGCCTTCTGCAGCAGCTTGCTGTCAATGGCCGCATCCGTCGTGATGAAGCAGAGCATCGTGGCCATGTTCGGCTGGATCATGCCCGACCCTTTGGCGATGGCACCGAAGCGCACCTTCTTGCCGCCGAGCTCGATTTCCGTCGCGCACGATTTGGAATACGTGTCCGTCGTGATGATGGCGTTGCCGGCATTGACGCTGCCATCTGCCGAAAGCTCCTTGACGGCCTGCTCAATGCCCTTTTCCATCTTGTCCATCGGCAGATTGACGCCGATAACGCCCGTCGAGGCAACGATGACATCGAGAGGCTGGCAGCCGAGCGCCTTGGCCGTGATTTTCTGCATGGCCGCAGCGTCTTTCTCGCCCTGCTCGCCCGTGCAGGCATTCGCACAGCCGGCATTGGCCGTGATGGCATGTGCCGTGCCCGTCGCGACGACCTTCTTCGAAGCGAAGACCGGAGCCGCCGCCACGGCATTCTGCGTGAACGTGCCGGCTACTGCCGCTTCCTTCTCCGTATAGATCACAGCGACATCGAGATTGCCGCTCTTCTTGATGCCGGCCTTGACGCCGGCTGCCTGAAAGCCCTGCGGGAACGTGACGCCCGCTTTGGCACTTGCTTCACTGAATAACATATAAATTCCTCCTGAAATGGCATGAATGTGCTTGAGAACAGTCAAGGGTACATGGGAACGAAATCAAGGCCCGTCTTCTCATCGAAGCCGCAGGCGATGTTGAAGTTCTGCACGGCCTGGCCCGCAGCCCCCTTGACGAGGTTGTCGATGGCCGAGAGCACGATGACGCGGTGCGTGCGCTCGTCGATGTGCCAGCCAATATCGCAGAAATTCGAACCGCGGACCTCTTTCGTCGACGGATAGCCGCCGCGGCCGAGCAGCCGGATGAAGAATTCCTTGCCATAGATCTTCTCATAGGCCGCATCGACGAGTTCCGGCTCGACGCCCTCCTTGAGTGTGGCGTAGCACGTCGCGAGGATGCCGCGTGACATCGGCACGAGATGCGGCGTGAAATTGATGACGCTCTTCTCGCCCGAAAGGTCTTCCATGGCCTGCTCGATCTCCGGCGTATGGCGGTGATGCGCCACATTGTACGCCCGGAAATTGTCGTAGAGCTCCGGGAAATGATTGGCCTGCTTCGGTGATCGGCCTGCGCCCGAAACGCCGGACTTGGCATCAACGATGATGGTGTTGACATCGATGAGGTGCTGGCGTGCGAGCGGCGCGAGCGCGAGAATGCTGGCCGTCGTGAAGCAGCCGGCATTGCCGATGATCTTGGCATCGCGAATCTCCTCGCGGTAAAGTTCCGCCAGGCCGTAGACGCGCGGCGCTTCCGGATCCGTGTGCGGTACATGGTACCACGCCTCGTAAACGGAGGTATCGCGGAAGCGGTAGTCAGCACCGAGGTCGATGATGCGCACGGGCAGATCCTTGAGGGCCTTGCCGACGGCCATCGCATGGCCATGCGGCAGACCGATGAATACGAAATCACTGTCCCTGCCGATGGCCTCGATGTCCTTCATGCTTTCCAGCTTCATGTCGTACAGGCCTCGCAGATGCGGGTAGAGCGATGCAATGGGCTCTCCCGTATGGCTCTCCGATGTGATATGCACCACCTCTGCCTCCGGATGGCTGTATAAGATGCGCAGCAGTTCCGCGCCGGCATAGCCGGTCGCGCCTAGAACACTGACTTTCATGACCTTCGTCCTCCTTCCGGGGCGGCCACCTGCCTCCCCTTGAGTTGATGTTTATAATTATACATCTTTCATGTATATTTTTTCAACCCCTATTTTACACATTTACAAATAAATTTCGTCAGCGTTTCCTTCACACCTGTCAGGTGCCCTCTCTTTCCCTGCTGACGAAATGCAAAACGGGTGCTATAATGTTATAGAAGCAAAGGAGTGAACCCGAAACGATGAAAAAACGAAGAAGACGTTCGCCAAAGCGGCTGGTCCGCTTTCTTTTTTTGTTGCTCTGCGTCTTCCTGGGCGCGTACTTCCTTTCCGGCGGCTTGGCCATCTTCTCCGCACATACCTGGCAGGCTGCAGGCGATTTCCTGCCCCGTCCCGAACAGCACCCGCCCTCCAATACTCTGACGGATGACAGCGACGATACGATAAGTGAGCGTCTCTCGCGCATCGTCTTCCTCAAGCGGGCCGTGAACAGCCGGCTTGACCGCAGCCACTATACCAGGATCGACGAGATCCCCACCTCGATGCAGCAGGCCGTCGTCGCCGTTGAGGACAAGCGCTTCTACGACCATCACGGCTTCGATATCGAAGGCATCATGCGCGCGACGCTCGTCAACCTGCAGCAGGGAGAGATCGATGAAGGAGCCAGCACAATCACCCAGCAGCTCGTCAAGAACCTCTTCCTGACGCATGAACGGTCATTTGGCCGCAAGGCAGAAGAATTCCTGCTCTCGCTTGCCATGGAATTCAATTATTCCAAGGATGAAATCCTCGAGATGTACCTCAATACCATTTACTACGGCTCGAATTTTTACGGCATCGAGGAGGCCGCCGAAGGCTACTTCGGCAAGCGTCCGAGTGAACTGCAGCTGCCGGAAGCCGCCATGCTGGCGGGGCTGCCCAACGCGCCGTCCCTGTACTCCCCCTACGTGGACTTCATGATGGCAAAAAAACGCCAGTTCGTCGTCCTCGATGCGATGGTCCGCGCCGGCTATATCGACAAGACCATCGCGGAAGACGCCAAGATCAAGCCGATTTATCTGGCTCACTGAGCAGAACAATCTAAAAAAAGACAAGGTGCACAAAGGCATCTTGTCTTTTTTCTTACTGCTTTTTGCTGTTGTCCTTCTGCTGCTCCACGGCGGAACGCTCAAAATGCTTGTAGAACTGCTCGGAAAGATTCGTGTACGTAGCAACCGTATCGGCTTCGCTGCGGTTGGCCTGAATCTCATACGTGTAGAGCAGCTGGTTCGTACCGGCCTTGTAGACATCGAAGAAGAAGGTCGTGCGGCTGTCGTTGGCTACCGTCAGGATGACGTAGGCATCGGCATAATTGCCGACATACTCCTTGAAGCTCTTGGCTGCCGTGCGGCGATCCAGAGCCTTGAGGTCGATGTTGTGATTCTGCTTGATGTTCTGGGCAATCGTATCGTACGAGATGACGTAGCAGCGGGCAACGTGGCTCGAATCATAAACGATCTGCGTCAGCATCTCCTTGTTCGGGGATTTCGGATCGACCTGCTGATACAGCGGGGAGCCGATGGCCAGGCGATGGATGGAAGCGAGATCTGCTCCCTCCTGGACCGTGACCTTATCCGAATTTGCAAAAGCCACTTGCGTGCCAAGCACGACCAGGCAGGCGATGAGCAGCATCTGGACGATTTTTCTCATATCATATCTCTCCTTGCACATAATCTTGCGAATCATCTCGCAGTGTTATCCTCATTTTACACTGCCCGGGCAAGATACGCAAGACTTTCCTCAGCCAGGAGAGCATCGTCAGCCCTGCACCGGATAGATTCTCGCTTCGATCTTTTTCGCAGTCGGCGTGACGGCAAGGCCCGCTTCGCTCGTTTCGCGCAGGGACTTCGGCAGGGCACGGCCGATCTCATTCATGGCCGCAATGACTTCATCGACGGGGATGACTGACGTGACGCCCGCCATCGTCATATCGGCCGCGAGCATGGCCGTGACGGCAGCGAAGCCGTTGCGCTTGACGCAGGGGACTTCGACAAGGCCCGCGACGGGATCGCAGACAAGCCCCAGGAGATTCTTGATGGCCAGTGCCGTCGCATTGCCAATCATCGCAGGCGTGCCGCCCGCCAGCTCGACAAGCGCGGCCGCCGCCATGCCTGCCGCCGTGCCGCATTCCGCCTGGCAGCCGCCGGCAGCGCCGGCAATCGAGGCATTCTGGTCGACGACCATGCCGATGCCGGCAGCCGTCAGGAGAGCCAGCACGATGTCGTCGTCCTTCAGGTCGCTTTCCTTCTTGGCGGCGTAGAGCGCAGCGGGCACGATGCCGCAGGAACCAGCCGTCGGACAGGCCACGATGCGGCCCATGACGGCGTTGACCTCACTGATGCCCACGGCATAAGCCGCCGCTGACAGGACAGCCTTGCCCATATAGCCCTTCTGCCGGTACGCGTAGAGCTTCCTGGCATCGCCGCCCGTCATGCCGCTGACCGAGCGTTCCGTATTGCGTATGCCGCGCTCGATGGAATCCTGCATGACCTGCCAGTTCCGCGCCATTTCCTGCAGGACGGCTTCACGCGTGCGCTGGGAATCGTGCATCTCGCGGACCAGCACGATCTCATGGACGGGCACCTGCTGGCTCTCCGCGAGATCCATGAGCTCGGCAATCGTATTGAAATTGAATTGTATCATATCTTCTCTCCGCTAAAAATCATCAGATGGCCGGAATGCCGAAGGCGTGCTCCACCTCATAGACCTCACGGCATTCCTCGAGTACCTCATCGGCCAGTGGCTCGTCAAGCTCGAGGATCATCATCGCCATCTCGCCGCGGCTGTGGCGCGAAACGCGCATGAAGGCGATGTTGACCTCGTAGCGCGCCAGTACCTGCGTGACCTTCGTGATGACGCCCGGGCGGTCGCGATGAATCGTGATGAGCGCCGGATACGTGCCCGTGAGCTCGACCTCGTAGCCATCGATATTCGTAATGCGGATATTGCCACCGCCCACCGACGAACCGCGAACGCGCGCCGTGCGCCCCGAAACGCCCGTCAGATGGATGACGGCCGTATTCGGATGCGCCTGCTCGAGGTTGACCTTCTGGAACTTGTAGGAAAGCCCCTGTTCTTTCGCGAGCGACAAGGCCTCGCGGATGCGCTCATCGTCAGGGGAAAACCCCAGGATGCCGGCGACTAGCGCCTTGTCCGTGCCGTGACCACGATACGTCTGGGCAAACGAACCGTGCAGGTTGATATCGGCGCGCACCGCAGGCTCGCCAAGGATCTTGCGGGCCATGAGCCCGAGCCGCACGGCACCGGCCGTATGGGAACTCGACGGCCCGATCATCACCGGGCCGACGATATCGAATACACCATGCATAAAAAAACCTCCTCCGCCCCCGCTGAACGAGGAACGGCCAGTAAACAGGGCATAAAAGAAAGCCTTGCGGAGAAGCAGTACACCAGAAGGGCAGCGTTCCTCTCCGAAGGCTTTTCTTAGAGCAGCAGAAACTCCTGCCGCACAAATGACATGCTTATTTGATCAGGCCATGATTGCGCAGCGCGTCCTCCAGCTGCTTCTCATGAGCCGGCTCCATCTCGGAAAGAGGCATGCGCAGCGGACCTGCCGCGTAGCCGAGCTTGCGCATGGCAACCTTCACCGGAATCGGGTTGACCTCGCAGAACAGCGCATCGATGAGGTCCGTGTACTCGATCTGGAGCTTGGCAGCCTCTTCGACCTTGCCGTCAAAATAGTACTGGCACATGTTGTGCGTGTCGCGCGGTGCGACATTCGACAGGACGGAGATGACGCCCTTGCCGCCGAGCGAAAGAATCGGGATGATCTGGTCGTCATTGCCCGAATAGACCGTGAGGCTGTCGCCGCAGGCTGCGCGCAGGCGCAGGATCTTCGAAAGGTCGCCGTTGGCTTCCTTGACGGCCACGATGTTCGGGATCTTGGCGAGCTCGACATACGTCGGGATCTGGATGCCAACGCCCGTGCGCGACGGCACATCGTAGAGGATGATCGGGATGCTGACGCTCTCGGCGATGGCCCTGTAATGTGCGACGAGGCCCTTCTGCGTGCATTTGTTGTAATACGGCGTGACGACGAGCAGGGCGTCGGCGCCGGCCTTCTCCGCATACTGGGAAAGCTGAATGGCATACGACGTCTCATTGGAGCCCGTGCCCGCGATGACGGGGATGCGGCCCTTGACTTTATCGACGGCATACTTGATGGCAGCCTTGTGCTCTTCGTCCGTCATCGTGGCGGACTCGCCGCTCGTGCCCGTGATGACGATGGCATCCGTGCCACCTGCAATCTGGTCTTCGATGATGCGGCCCAGCTCTTCAAAGTTGATGCCATCTTCCGTGAACGGCGTGATGATGGCTACACCTGCGCCCTGGAAAATTGTCTGTTTCATCCAAAAAGCCTCCTCGTCTATCTGCGGAACCAAGCCGCAGTACCTTGACTGATTTCGTGTCGTTCTACTTATTATCCCATGTCCACCTGAGAAAGTCAACGCTGCCCTGTATGTACAAATGTCCCCTAAAAAGGCCTCAAAGTGCCGGTTTTACTGTACCGAAGAGGTCCTGCTCCTCGCGAATCTTCTCCTCATTGCCAAAGACACAATACACATTTTCCTTCATACAGCTGTCAATCAGCGGGGCCAGTGCGCGGATATCCTCCTGGCGGGCGCCGAGCACCTCATCGCGGCGGCGCTGGCGGTCCTCCTGCGTGATGCCGCGCAGATAGCAGGTCGCCGCCATATCGCCCTTCATCATCGGCGTCAGCGGCGCATCGATGCCGCTCATCGTGCCGATGATGAATTTGTTCATCTCGCGCTCCGATGCCGTGAAATGGCGCACGTAATCAGCCGTGCCGTCAAATACCTCGAGCGTTTCCCGAAGATTCGGGTCGCGGTACGAGCCGAAATACATGAAGCCGTTGCGGTTGAAGCCCGTGAACGCACCGTAGGCACCGCCCTGGACGCGAATCTTCGTCCAGAAGTAATCGTAGCGCAGAAGCGTTTCGAGCACGGCCATGCTGCCCGTATACCGGTAGCCGAGGCGCAGGAAGTTCGCACCCTTGCCGACGTACTGCACACGGCTCGAAGAAGTCAGCCCCTCGTTGCGCGGCTCGATATCCCAGTGGTATGCCTGCGGCTCGTATGCATTTGCCGACAGGGACTGCCACAGAGTGCCAAAGGCCTTTGTGAAGCATCCGTAATCCGCTTCCTTCATCGTGACGCTAATCGTCAGGTTCCGGCGGTTGAAGACGCGCGGGATGATGTCGGCAAAGGCCTGCTGGATGTTCGTGAGACCTGCGTCAAAATCCTGCTGCAGTTGCTTGAGGAACGGATACATCTTGAGGCCGCCCTCCTCCGAGTAGCAGCCGGCTGCAGAAAGATACGATGCGATGCGCGCGATGATGATCTGGTTGGCCGAACGCTGCAGATCGAGTTCGATGCCAGCCTGTCCCTGCTCCAGGATTTCCTTGACGCGCTTGCCGTCCACGAACTTGCTGCGCGTGAGCGTTTCCGTAAGGATCTCCATGAGCTTCGGCAGCTTCTCAACGAGTACCTTGGCGCGGACGCGCAGCCTAGGCATGAGCGAATCCGGCTGATCCTTCTTTGTATACGCGATGACATCCGCCGTGATGCCGCCCGTATGCAGATTGCGCAAATTGGCCAGTTCCGCATACGTATGCTCCTCCGTGTCGACCATGCCAAGGAAGCCGGCCAGGAGATACAGATACGGGATTTCCTGCTGCGGCACCGCGCTGGCATCAAAGTAGAAATTCAGATAGGCGATGCCATTCGTCTCGATATCGCTGAACAGAACCTCCGCTCCTTTAGCGGCACGCACGGCCAAGGGCAGGCGGTCCGTCTGCCTGCGGATATCCGAGAGCTTCAGTACGGGAATGCTCTTTAAAGCTTCCTCCGTCTCCGGACTCTGCTGGCGTTCCTTGAGCGCGCGCGTGGCGGCGATGACCTGATCGATCTCCTCTGCGCTCATCGCGGCCTTTTTTTCAGCCAGGATCTTTTCCTGCTCGGCCTCGCGGCGGGCGGCAAGCTTTGTATCTGGGGCCATGACGAGCAGCGTCTGATGGCTGTTCTTCAGGAAATACGTTTCGAGCAGCTGCTCAAAGTAGCCGCTTGCAAGGCCCGCCTTCATCTCGCGCAGCAGATCCTCGTAATAAAGATACGTCTCCGGCTGACCATCGTAGAGCCAGCTCTTCATGATGCGGATGCCGTAGATGAGTCCCTTCGGTGCCGAACCGAAGTCCGATTCGCGCAGGCGGAATTCGAGAAGATTGATGGACGCCTCAAGGAGTTCTTTATCGATGCCGTCGTGCACGAGCTTCTGCATGGCCTCAAGCGTCAGCGCGCGGAACGTTTCCGCACGCTCCGCCTCCGCATTGTTGACGACAATGCTGAAGAACGGCTGCAGCATATCATCCTCAAAGAGGGAGTCGACATCCTTGCCGAGCTTGGCGTCGATGAGCACCTTGCGCAGGGGGGCCGCCTGCGTGCGCAGCAGCGCATGCTCCAGGATCTCGAGCCCCATCATGGTCTTGGGGTCGAGCGATTCACCCACCGACCAGTTGAGCGCGAGGAACGTCTTTTCCGCCGTCCCGTCCTCCTCGCTGACGGGATACGTCGTATCGATGCGGCGGAAAGCTGCAAAAGCCGGCTCGCGGTCAATGCGCGAAGGCACCGGAATGCGGTCAAAATGCGACAGGTATTCTTCATCGAGATAGGCCAGCTTTTCTTCGATATCGATATCGCCGTACAGATAGATGTAGCTGTTGGACGGATGGTAATAACGGCTGTGGAATGCGACGAACTTTTCCTGCGTGAGGTCCGGGATGGCCTCGGGATCGCCGCCCGATTCATGGCCATACGTCGTATCGGGATAAAGGGAATGCATGATGCGGCTTTCGAGCAGATCATCGGGGGCCGACAGCGCCCCCTTCATCTCATTATAGACCACGCCGCTGTAGCGCAGGGGCTCCTCCGGCTTCTCGATCTCATAATGCCAGCCCTCCTGCATGAGCACCTGCGGATTCTGGCACATGGATGGATAAAAGACGGCGTCGAGATAGACATCCATGAGGTTCCGGAAATCCTTGTCATTGCGGCTGGCCACCGGATACATCGTCTTGTCCGGATACGTCATCGCGTTGAGGAAGGTGTTGAGCGAGCCCTTGACGAGCTCGACGAACGGTTCCTTGAGCGGATACTTGTGCGAGCCGCAGAGCGTCGAATGCTCCACGATATGCGCGACGCCCGTATCATCCGTCGGCGGCGTGCGGAAGGAAATAGAAAAGACCTTGTTGTCATCCTCATTCTGCAGGATGAAGACGCGGGCACCGCTCTTGACGTGCTCAAAGGTATAGGCCGTCGAATCGGCCTCCTTGACAAAGATCTTGTGCAGCAGCTGGAAACCATGTATAAGTGTACCGTTGGTCATAAAATGAACGACTCCTTTCAAAATATCGCGAGGATCAGGCCGCCGACGGCAATCATGCCAATGGCAAGGCCGTGGACCAAGCTGACTTTCTCACCGAAAATCAGGACGGCCAGGATGACGGCAAAGACCACGCTGAGTTTATCGATGGGCGCTACCTGGGAAACATTGCCCGTCTTGAGCGCCATGAAGTAGAAAAGCCAGGAGGTCGCACCGGCGATGCCGCTGAGTGCGATGAACAAAAGTCCCCGCTTATCTGAGAACGCATCCGATAGATGCGTGAGATTGCCCTGTGCGGCCACCACGCCCACCAGGAACAGTGCCATGATGATGGCACGGATAGCCGTAGCCACGTTGCTGTCCACGCCGGACAAGCCGACCTTGCCAAAAATTGAAACGAAGGCTGCGCTGATGGCGGAAAGCAGCGCATAAAAAAGCCAAGACTCCATACATATCCCTCCTGAAAGATGTCTTTCCCTAGTATACCATAAACAGAATTATTCTCTCCAGCCATCGTCAAATCCTGCCTGCTCCGGTATAATAATAGCAAAGAGGTATTGTTTTATAAAAAAAGGAGGTTTTTATGCAACTTGAAATCCTGCAGGGACTGGCCATCCCTTTTCTCGGCACGACGCTCGGCGCAGCCTGCGTCTTCTTCATGCGCGGGGCCATGCGGCCGCACGTGCAGAAGGGACTCACGGGCTTTGCCTCTGGCATCATGGTAGCCGCTTCCATCTGGAGCCTTCTGATGCCAGCCATCGAGGAAAGCCAGGAACTCGGCCCCTATGCCAGCCTGCCAGCCATCGCCGGCTTCTGGTTCGGCACGCTCTTCCTTCTGGCTCTCGACCACATCATCCCCCATCTTCACATGAACGCCGAAGACCCTGAGGGTCCCAGAAGCTCGCTTTCCAAAAATGCCATGATGGTGCTCGCCGTCACGCTTCACAACATCCCGGAGGGCATGGCCGTCGGCGTGGTGCTGGCCGGCTGGCTCACCGACAGCGCCGGCGTATCCCTTTCTGCAGCGCTCGCGCTCTCCATCGGCATCGCCATCCAGAATTTCCCGGAAGGCGCCATCATCTCGATGCCGCTCGCAGCCGGCGGCGCAAGCCGCGGCAAGGCTTTCATGAGCGGCGTGCTCTCCGGCGTCGTCGAGCCGATTGGCGGCGCGCTGACGATACTCGCCGCAAGCTTCGTCGTGCCGGTACTGCCCTACCTGCTGGCCTTCGCCGCCGGTGCCATGATGTACGTCGTCGTCGAGGAGCTCATCCCCGAGATGAGTGCCGGCGAGCATTCCAACGTCGGCGTCATCACCTTCACTGCCGGCTTCACGCTCATGATGGCACTCGATACCATCCTGGGGTGATCCAATACGATACGAAAAAGGGCCATCCAGCCGTTGTGACTGGATGGCCCTTCTATTATGACCGGCAAAGATTATTTGCCTGCGAGCGTCTTGTAGTTGTTGTAACGGATCTGCGCATCATGCTGCGTCTTCTCGAACAGCGCATCGGCTGCCTCCGGGAAGGAACGCTTGAGGTTGATGTAGCGGTTCTCGCCCATGAGGAAGTCCTGGAACTTCGAGAAATCCGGCTCCTTCGAATCGAGGCTGAACGGATTCTTGTCCGTGCCGACGAGCTGCGGGTTGTAGCGATAATTTGCCCAGTAACCGCACTCGACAGCAAGCTTCTCCTCGAGCTGGCTGCAGCCCATGCCCTTGCGGATACCGTGGTTGATGCACGGTGCATACGCGATGATGAGGGACGGACCATGGTAAGCCTCTGCCTCCGTGATGGCCTTGAGCAGCTGATTCTGGTCAGCACCCATGGCGACCTGAGCGACATAGACGTAACCATACGTGCGCGCCATCATGCCGAGATCCTTCTTGCGGGTCTTCTTGCCCGTAGCAGCGAACTGTGCGATGGCGGCAGCCGGCGTGGCCTTGGAAGCCTGGCCGCCCGTGTTGGAATAAACCTCCGTATCGAAGACGAAGACGTTGACATCCTGGCCGGAAGCGAGGACGTGGTCGACACCGCCGTAGCCGATATCGTAAGCCCAGCCGTCGCCGCCGAAGATCCACTGGGAACGCTTGACGAAGTAGTCGCGGTTCTCGTAGAGCTTGTTGAGGAGTTCATCCTCGCCTTTCTCGGCTGCGAGCAGAGCTTCGAGGCGGTCAGCACGGTCGCGCGTGCCATTGCCGTTCTCGAGGTTCTCCACCCAATCCTTGAGGGCCGCCTGCAGGTCCTCGCTGCCGAGGCCAGCTTCGATGGCCTTCTTGGCATCATCGGCAAGGCCGTTGCGGACCGACTGCGTGCCGAGGAACATGCCGAGGCCGAACTCCGCATTATCCTCGAACAGGGAGTTTGCCCAAGCCGGGCCATGGCCCTTGACGTTCTTCGTGTACGGCATAGCCGGAGCACTGCCGCCCCAGATGGACGTGCAGCCCGTGGCATTGGCAATCATCATGCGGTCGCCGAAGAGCTGCGTGATGAGTTTTGCATACGGCGTCTCGCCGCAGCCGGCGCAGGCACCGGAGAACTCGAGCAGCGGCTGCTCGAACTGCGAACCGATGACCGTCTCTTTCTTCATCGGGTTCTTCTTCGGAGCAACCTTCGTTGCATCGACACCGTAATCGAAGTAAGCCTGTTTTGCCTTGAGCTCATCGTCAAGCGGCGTCATATCGAGAGCCTTGACCGGGCAGACCTGTGCGCAGTTGCCGCAGCCGAGGCAGTCCATCGTGGAGACAGCCACCGTGAAGTGGTAATCCTTGACCGTACGGAGATCCTTCGACGGGAAACCTGCCGGAGCAGCGTCGCGCTCGGCATCCGTCGTGAGGACCGGACGAATGGAAGCATGCGGGCAGACATAGGAGCACTTGTTGCAGCCAATGCACTTCTCCGTGTTCCAGACCGGAACGTTGATGGCCGTGCCGCGCTTCTCATAGGCAGCGCCGCCGACCGGGTACGTGCCGTCAGCCATATCGCCATGGAATTTCGATACCGGCAGCTTGTCGCCTTCCTGGCGGTTCATGACATTCTGTACGTCTGTGATGAAAGCCGGTACATCATGCTTCTCAGCCGGTGCATCCTCAGCCTCAGCCCAGGAGGCCGGGACCTCGACGCGATGCAGAGCCTCGATACCCTTGTCGATGGCACCGTTGTTCATATCGACGACTTTCTGACCCTTCTTGCCGTACGACGTGACGACGGCATCCTTGAGGTACTTGACAGCCGTATCGATGGGGATGATTGCAGCCAGCTTGAAGAACGCGGACTGCATGACCATGTTGAAGCGGCCGCCGAGGCCGAGCTCCTTCGCGATCTCAACGGCATTGACCGTGTAGAACTCAATGCCGTTCTTCGCGATGTAGCGCTTCATGTAGGCCGGCAGGTGCTTCGTGAGCTCCTCATCACTCCATACCGTATTCAGGAGGAACTTGCCGCCCTTCTTGAGTCCGGCCAGCAAGTCATATTTGTAAACGTAGGACTGCTGCGAGCAGGAGATGAAGTCTGCCTTGTTGATGAGATACGGGCTCGTGATCGGCGATTTGCCGAAACGCAGATGGGACATCGTGATGCCGCCCGATTTCTTGGAGTCATAGGCGAAGTAAGCCTGAGCATACATGTCCGTCTTGTCGCCGATGATCTTGATGGCGCTCTTGTTGGCACCGACCGTACCATCGGAGCCGAGGCCCCAGAACTTGCAGGCCGTCGTGCCCTCAGGCGTCAGGTCAACATCGCTCATGACCGGTGCGAGGCTCGTGTTCGTCACATCATCCTCGATGCCAATCGTGAAGCCATTCTTCGGCGCATCCTTCTTGAGCTCTTCAAATACGGCGAAGATCTGGTCCGGCGTCGTGTCCTTGCCGCCGAGGCCGAAACGGCCGCCGACGATGACAGGATGCAGATCCGATGCATAGAATGCAGCCTTGACATCGAGGTAAAGCGGCTCGCCGAGGGAACCCGGTTCCTTCGTGTGATCGAGGACAGCGACTTTCTTGACCGTCTTCGGCAGGAACTTGAAGAAGTGCTCAATCGAGAACGGACGGTAGAGATGTACGTTCAGCAGGCCGACCTTCTCGCCATGTGCATTGAGATAGTCAACCGTCTCTTCGACTGCCTGGCAGACGGAGCCCATGGCCACGATGATGCGCTCGGCATCCTCAGCACCATAGTAGTCGAAGAGGTGATGCTCGCGGCCCGTGATCTTGGCAATGTCAGCCATGGCCTCTTCCACGAGCTGCGGCAGTGCCGCATAATAGCTGTTGGCAGCTTCACGGGACTGGAAGTAGACATCCGGGTTCGTAGCCGAACCACGGATGACCGGATGATCCGGGTTCAGCGCACGGCGGCGGAAGGCCTTGACGGCATCCCAGTCGAGCAGCTTGCCGAGATCTTCATAATCAACGACTTCGATCTTCTGGATCTCATGAGAGGTACGGAAGCCATCGAAGAAGTTGATGAATGGTACACGGCCCTTGATGGCCACGAGATGGGCAACGGCGGAGAGATCCATGACCTCCTGGACGCTGGCTTCTGCCAGCATGGCGCAGCCCGTCTGGCGCGCTGCCATGACATCCTGATGATCGCCGAAGATGTTCAGCGAATTGGCCGCCAAAGCGCGGGCACTGACGTGGAACACACCCGGCAGCAGCTCGCCGGCAACTTTATAGAGGTTCGGGATCATCAGCAGGAGGCCCTGAGAGGCCGTATACGTCGTCGTGAGTGCACCGGCCTGCAGCGAACCATGAACGGCACCAGCCGCACCAGCCTCGGACTGCAGCTCGATGACGCGAACCTTCTGGCCGAACAGGTTTTTCGCACCCCTGGCAGCCATTTCATCCACATGCTCAGCCATAGGCGAAGACGGCGTGATCGGGTAGATGGCCGCTACGTCCGTGAAGGCATAGGAGATGTAGGCGGCAGCTGTGTTGCCGTCCATGGTTTTCATCTTTTTGCTCATGTTTGTGATTGCTCCCCTCTTGATGAAGATTTTACCTTTATCGCTACTATCGCTGTTTATCGAACAAAGCGATAGCATTCGATAATCGACAATAGAAAAACTTAATGAACTTGATGGTCATCCATCAAGCTTCATTATACCTTCTATACAAAAACTTGTAAACAATAATCCGCATGGAAAGTGATTCTTAAATTTTTCTTAGTCAGCACGATTCTGGCGGCTGTGACGATAGCCGTAGGCGAAATAAATCACGATGCCAAGCGCGCTCCAAATCCAGAAGCGTTCCCACGTCATGGACGAAAGGTTGTACATGATGTACGCACAGCTCACGATTGCGAGCGTGCCGACGACATAAATGGCGGGGCAGCGGAACGGACGCGGCAGATCCGGATACTTCCTGCGCATGAGCATCACACCGGCCGACGAAACGATAAACGCGAAAAGCGTGCCGACGCTGCACATCTCGGCGATGACATTGATGGGCGTGAAACCGCTGATGACGGCGACGGCAATGCCGACGATGATCGTGATGCGATGCGGCGTCGCATAGCGCGGATGGACCTTGCAGACCGCCTGCGGAATGAGGCCGTCGCGGCTCATCGCGAAGAAGGCGCGCGTCTGCGCATACATCATGACGAGCAGCACCGTCGTGAGGCCGGCAATCGCTCCTGTGCCGACAAGTGCCGAGCCGAAACGGTAGCCGAGCTGGCGCAGCACGAAGGCCACGGGCTCTGCATTGTCGAGCTCCGTATACGGGACATTGCCCGTCATGACAGCGGTCACCGCGATGTAGAGCACGGTGCAGATGAGCAGCGACGCGATGATGCCCGTCGGCATATCGTGAGCCGGGTTCTTCGTCTCCTCTGCCGCTGTCGCAATCGAATCGACGCCGAGATATGCGAAGACGATGACAGCGGCACCAGCCGAGACCCCCGAGAAGCCAAACGGCATGAAGGGCTCCCAGTTCACCGGATCGACGGAAGGCGCCGCGAGAAACAGGAACAGGAAAATCGCCGCCAGCTTGACACCGACGAGTACCTTGTTGACCGTGACGCTCTCGCGTACGCCGCGCACAAGCAAGAACGTCAGGAACAAGGTGATGAGAACGGCTGGCAGGTTAATCACGCCGCCATCGGCCGGCACCGTGGTCCAGGCGGCCGGCAGTTCCACGCCAGCCGTCTTCAGCAGGCCGACGACATAAGCAGACCAGCCGCCCGCGACAGCACTCGCCCCCACGGAATACTCAAGTACGAGGTTCCAGCCGACAAGCCACGCAAAGAACTCGCCGACCGACGTATAGGCGTAGGCATAGGCGGAGCCCGCCACCGGCACCATCGAAGCCAGCTCGGAATACGCCATGCTGACGAAACCGCAGGCGATGCTGGCGATCAGGAAGGACAGCATGAGTGCCGGTCCTGCATATTTGGCAGCCGCTACACCCGTCAGCACGAAAATGCCCGTGCCGACAATGACGCCGATGCCGAGCAGCGTGACATCGAGCGAGCCCATGGCCCGCCGCAGGTGCGACCGCGAGGCATCCTGCTTGTACGCAGCGATGCTCTTTGTACGGAAGATTCTCAAATGAAACAACTCCTTACCTTTATTTACAGGTATACATTATAACATAATGAGCAAACGTCTGACCACTCCTTATGTCATTTTGCAGCCTGTCAAAACACCATGCACCGTCTTCCTGCCCTGCCTATGCATGTTTTTTATACACAAAAAAGACCAGACATGGCCGTGCTCGATGAGCGGCTTCATGTAGCTGCCTATGCATGTTTTTTATACACAAAAAAGACCAGCCTCTGCAGACTGGTCTTACGTTCTAAAAATGGTCGGGATGACAGGATTCGAACCTGCGGCCTCATCGTCCCGAACGATGCGCGCTACCAAACTGTGCCACATCCCGACAACGTAGACTATTATATAACGGAACGCAGGCGAATGCAACCCCTAAAATAAAATTTCTGCCAAAAATTTTTAAAGACGCTTTTTCTTCGTGTGTTCGGCAAAGAACAGGAAGATGATGGGGATGACAATCAGCGTGAAAACCGTCGAGGTCAGCAGGCCGCCGATGATGACCCAGGCCATCGATGAGCGCGACTCCGATCCCGGCGTCATCGCGAGCGCCATCGGCGTCATGCCCACCATCATCGTGATCGTTGTCATGAAGATTGGCTTGAGGCGCACCCGCCCGGCTTCGATCACGGCCTCACGCGCCGAACGCCCCCTGTCCATCAGCGTCAGCGTGTAATCGATGAGCAGCGTGCCGTTCTTGGCGACGATGCCATCCATCACGAGTATGCCGATGAGCGAGAAGAGATTCAGCGTGTTGTGCGTGAGGAACAGCAGCAGGATGGAGCCGATGAGTCCGAGCGGCAGAGAGAACATGCGGATGAACGGCGTGATGACGGATTCATAGAGCACCGCGAGCAGCATGTAGATGAGCACGAGTGCCAAAAACAGCGCCGACAAGAGTTCCGAGAACGTTTCATTCATATTCGTGGCCTGTCCCTTGAATTGATACGTCACGCCTTCGCCCAGCCCCTCCTTCTGGAAGGCAGCCTGGACATCCTTCATGACATCGCCGACGGGGCGGCCGCTGAGATTCGCACCGATGGCGACCGAGCGCTGCTTGTCGACGCGGCGGATGCTCACAGGCCCGCGGCCATTGTGGATATCGGCCACATCGCCGAGATAGATGAGCTTGCCGGAGGCTGAGAGCGGCACGCGCGATACATCGGATGCCTTGTAGCTGTCCGCATTGCTGAACCGCACCTTGATGCTCGTGTCCTGCCCGCCATTCGTCACATCATTCTTGAGCTCGCCGGCCGAGAGCCCCGAGATGGCCGAGGCAAAGGCCGTATCGACATCGGCCAGCGAAGTGCCGTATGCCTTTAGTTTCTCGCGGTTGACCGTGAGCTGGAGTTCCGGCATGCCCTCCGTGTACGACGAATTGACATCGGTGACGCCGGACACCTGCGTCTTGAGGATGCTCATGGCCTTCTCGGTCGCGGCGTCAAGCGCCGCATTGTCATTGCTGCGCAACTCGATCTGCAGGGCGCCGCTGCCGCCCTTGGCCCCGCCGCCGCTCGTCGTGCCGGCGACATTCGTCTGCGTTTCCGCGACGCGCACATCGGCTTCCTTGATCTCTCCCGCCAGCTGGCGCACCTCATTGGCCACCTGCCAGACCGTGCGATCGCGTTCCCTGCGGTCGACGAGCTGCACCTTGATGCGCCCTTCATAAGCCGTAGAGCCGCCCGCCTGCGTCATGTAGTACTTGATCTCAGGAATCGTGGCCAGCTTGGCTTCAATCTTTTCCGCCACGCGGTTCGTTTCAGCCGGCGAAGAGCCCGTCGGCGCCTGGATGCTGACAGTGAAGCTCGATTCATCCGTCTGCGGCATGTATTCCATGCCCACAAAGCCAAGCGGCACGAGAGAAATGACGGCCACAAAGATGGATAGGATGGAAAGCAGCAGTTTCTTCTCATGAGCCAGGCTCCATTGCAGGATATGGTCATAGCGGGAAACGGCCCAATCCTCGATGCGGTCCATGAATGCAAAGGCACGCGATGCCGGCGGATGATAGCCGCCGCGGAAGAAGCGCGAGGCCAGCATCGGCGTCAACGTAAAGGAGACGAACAGCGAAAAGAGTCCCGCGAAGACAATGGTCAGGCCGAACTGGCGGAAATACTGCCCGGTCATGCCCTGCATGAACGCGATTGGCATGAAGACCGCCGCATCACACAGCGTGATGGCGATGGCTGCCATGCCGATCTCGGTACGGCCGTTCTCGGCAGCCTCATCCGGCGGTTCGCCGAGCTGCAGATGCCGCACGATATTCTCGAGCACGACAATGGAGTCGTCGACGAGAATGCCGACACAGAGCGTCATGCCCATGAGCGACATCATGTTGAACGTGAAGCCGAACAGGTACATGACGAAGAACGTCGAGATCAGCGACGTCGGGATGGCAATCATGACGGCAGCCGTCGAGCGCCAGCCGCGCAGGAAGAAGAACAGCACGAGCCCCGTCGTGATGAGGCCCTCGATAAGCGTGCCCATCGTGCTGTGCAGCGAGGCATTGACGTAATCCGCATCGTTCGAGACGATGACAAACTGGTAATCCGGATACGACTGGCGGAGTTTCTCCACGCTCTTGAGTATGTTGTTGGCCGTTTCCACGACATTGGCATCGCTGTTCTTGTAGATCAGCACATTGATGGCATCCTCGCCGTTGAGCCTGCCGTAACGGTCAGCACGGGCATCCTGTTCCTTGACGGTTGCCACCGACGTCAGCGGGATCTTCTCTCCCGCCGTATTCGTGACCTGTACCTTCTCGATATCCGATGCCTTCTTGAACTGAGCGATGACGCGCACATCGGATTTCGTCGTCTCGGTGTAGACCGAGCCCGACGGCAGCAGCTGATTCTCGTTGCGGATGGCAGAAGCGATCTGCGTCAGCGTCAGCTTGTAGGCAGCCATCTTGTCGCGGTTGACCTCGATGGCCACCTCGCGGTCGCGTCCGCCGTGCAGCTGTACTTCCGAAACGCCGCCTGCCTGCTGGATGATTTCCGAAAAGACGTTTTCCGTTTCCGTATACGTCTCCGCCAAACTCTTGTTGGAAAGAACGGCCAGCTCCACGACAGGCTTCGCATTGAGGTCACGCTTGACGACGACAGGCGAATCCGCCTCATCGGGCAGCTTGTTCTTGATGGCCTCGACCTTCTTGCTGGCATCGATGGCCGCCGTATCGGCATTTGTATCAAACTCAAGCTCCAGGCTGACGCGCGCCTGTTCGTAGCTGGCCGTTGACGTGATTTTCTTGACGCCCGAGACGGATGATACGGCATCTTCCACGGGCTTGACGACTTCCTGCTCAACGGACTCTGCACTGGCGCCCGGATACTTGACCGAAATGGTGACATACGGCGTATTGAGCGCCGGCAGGAGTTCCACGCCCAGGCGGTAGTAGCTGTAAAGTCCCAGCACGACGAAAAAGGCGACAATCATCGAGATGCCAACAGGGCGTTTGATGGAAAGGCGCGTGATGTTCATGATGCATCCCCCGCCGTATCGTCCGTGCCGTCATACGGCATCGCATCGACGGCCGTGCCGTCCTTGAGCTTGTCCTGATTCGTCACGACGACAACCTCGCCATCCTCGAGTCCTTCGATGATTTCCTCTGCTTCATCATTCATGAGACCGATGCGCACCGCGCGCTCCTCAACTTTCCTGTCCGGTTTCAGGACGTACAGGATCTGCTGCCCGTTGCGCGAAAGCACGGCTTCCTTCGGCACGAAAAGGGTCTGCGGACGCTGCAGGATGTCGATGTCTGTATGCGCGAAAAGACCGGCCTTCATATCATCGGCAGCCGCCTCAAGCTCGATGCGCACCTGATACGTCTTGCTCGTATCGTCCATGGCCGGGCTGACGTAAACGATGCGCCCCGGGTAGTCCGTGCCAAGTGCATCGATCGTCACCTGCACGACCATACCGGTCTTGAGGATGGCCGCATCGCTCTCCGACAGCGTGCAGTCTACATTGATATGGCTGTTGTCGACCAGGGAAAACACCTTCGTGCCCGCCGAGACAATGGCGCCGGCTTCCACATTGCGGTAGCCGATGACACCATCGCGCGGGGCTCGCAGATACATGTCCTCACGCTGACGGCGCAGGGCATCCGTAGCGCGCTCCGCCTTCTCCGCCGTGTACTGCTTGGACTGGACGCTCGCTGCATCTCCGTTCTGCACCTGGTCTGCCAGCACATTGAAGGCTGCCTGCGAGGCGAGGTATTCCTGCTTGACGCTGTCGAGTGTATCCTGCGAGATGGCCCCGATGGAGAAGAGATACTGATTGCGTTCGTATTTGCTCGTCTCGAGCTCCAGGTCATTGCGTGCCTTGAGGTAATTGGCATCATAGGATGCCACGGCTTCGCGTGCATCGGCCTGCGCCGCTCCGGCCGCCGCATCGTTCTCGGCAATTGAGATGTCGAGGTCACCGGTATCCTGGACCATCAATACATCGCCTGCCCGGACTTCGTCACCGAGTCTGGCGCGAACCTCCGTGACACGCCCCGTGTACTTGGGCGCCAGTGGTATATTGGCATCTGCCACGGTCTGCCCCGATAAATTGATATGGCGCATCATATCCGCTCGGTTCACGGTCACGACCTTGACGAGCGGTTTTCCATGAGCGATTTTCACCTTCTGATTCCTGCTCTGCCCGAGAAATCCGTAAAGTGCCAGTACCAGCACCAGCAGACACGCCAACCCGGAAAGGATTGCCTTCCTGCGATTGAGTTGTGTGATCTTATGCCGCATATCGTACGATCCTGCCTTTCCTGTCTCTCCTGTCCTTCTTACTACTGCCTTTAGCCTACCGCATTTAATGTCTGCTGACAAATAAATTTTTCGAAACGTTTTCGTTATCTGGCCGTTATTTTCATAATTTGCATGTTTACAAGAGCAAAGCAGTCGATATAAAATAAGATGCGTAACGAATATCTGCCGTTTATTGATTCGATAGAAGAAGATAAAGGAAAGAGGGTACATTATGCAAGCAGTTGAAATCCGCAAAGACATCTATTGGGTTGGCGCGATTGATTGGTCCATGCGCAGCTTCCACGGGTACGAGACCAGCCGTGGCTCCAGCTATAACGCTTATCTGATCCTCGATGAAAAGATCACCCTCATCGATACCGTCAAAGAACCGTTCAAGGAAGAGCTCCTCGAGCGCATCGCGTCCGTCATCGATCCGGCCAAGATCGATTACATCGTCTCGAGCCACGTCGAGCCCGATCATTCCGGTGCCATCCCCTTCATGATGCAGCACTGCCCGAATGCCAAGATCATCACGAGCCTGCCGAACGGTCTCAAGGGCCTCAAGGCCCATTACGGCGAACTGCCCTACATCGGCGTCAAGGCCGGCGACACGCTCTCCATCGGCCAGCGCACGCTGCAGTTCATCCCGACGCCGATGCTGCACTGGCCGGACAGCATGGTCACCTACTGTCCGGAAGAAACCATCCTGTTCTCGAATGATGCCTTCGGCCAGCACCTTGCCTCGGGCTGCCGTTACGACGACGACAACGACCTGCCGACTCTCTTCTTTGAAGCCAAGAAGTATTATGCGAATATCCTCATGCTCTACGGCCGTCAGGCACAGGCAGCCCTCAAGGCCCTGCATGATCTCGATATCAGCATGATCGCGACGGGTCATGGCCTCATCTGGCGCAGCCACGTCAAGGAAATCCTTCATCTTTATCAGGAGTGGTCTACCGGTAAGCTCGAGGACCGCGCCGTCGTCGTCTTCGACACCATGTGGCATTCCACGGAGATGATGGCACGTGCCATCACCGAAGCCTTCCAGCAGAAGGGCATCCCGGCCATATTCTACGATGTCAAGGAAAACGCGCTCTCCGATATCCTGACGGAAATCCTCACGAGCAAATACCTTGCCGTCGGCTCGCCGACGATCAACAATCAGATGATGCCGACGATCGCCAGCTTCCTCTGTTACCTGAAGGGCCTCGCACCGAAGGGACGCAAGGCCTTTGCCTTCGGTTCCTACGGCTGGGGCGGACAGAGCATCGGTCTCGTCGAAGAAGAGCTCAAGGCTGCCGGCTGCGAGATCGTACTCGAAAAGCAGCGCCAGGCCAACGTTCCCTCGGCCGAAGATTTGCAGAAGCTCATGGCTGCCGTGCAGGCAATCTGCAAGTAAAGACTCTTCCCACCAAAAATCTGTCACGAAAAAATGCCGTGCCGGTTTCATCGCCAGCACGGCATTTATTTTGTTTCCTGCTGTTTTCGCACCGCTTCCTGCTCAGCGGACGAGGCGCAAGGCTCTTTGGGGACACCTCGCTTTCCGGACGGACAGGCCCCCGTGATACGGAGCTTCCCCCACGATAAGACGCAGCGCAGCCGGCGTCCTCTGCTGGCGCGCGCGTTCCTTTGCGCGCGGCTGCAGCAGCTCCTGCATGTTGAGCTGCTGCAGTGCCGCACGCAACGTGCCGGACTTGCGCGCCCGGCGCAAGCGTCTCGCCAGAGCCATGACCGCACGATCCTCCAGCTCCGTGCGGCTCATCCCCTGGATCCTCTGCACGCCCATATCCTCCCAGAGTCCGACGCGCGTCAGATAGCTCACGAGACTCCGGAAAGAAGACGCCATCGTCATCCGCTTCTGCAAGCGGATTGCGGCACAGACCATGATGTCATCCAACCGTTCATCAAAACCAACCTTTTTCATGACCGACCTCCTGGCAGCCGTACCTAGCCGAGTATTATACGATACTAACCATCCACCTTGCTCACTTGTCTGGTCTGTTTCTTCTGCAATGCGCCTGCTCTATCTGTACTGTACTGAAATCCTTGCCTGGAAACTTTCGCTATTTAACAATTACATTTTCGTCACAACAATAGAAAAATCCTGCTGAATCTGGAAAATTCAACAGGATTTTTTTCGATTCATTCTGTATCAAATATTACTTATTATCATTTTTTCATTTTAAATAAATAATACCGATATTTATATCATCCACGAATGCCATCAATCGCTTTTTTCATATCTGTTGCACCATAAATAGCAGATCCTGCGACCAACACATTAGCTCCAGCCTCTCGTACCTGTTCTGCTGTTACTATATTAATCCCGCCATCAACCTCAATATCGCAATCATATTGCATCTCATCAATCGTGTGACGAAGGCGATGTATCTTCTCCAGCTGACTCTCAATGAATTTTTGACCGCCAAAGCCTGGGTTAACCGTCATGAGAAGCACCATATCCAGGTCCCCCAGGATTTCCTCGATACTAGCCAGACTCGTACCAGGATTCAATACGGCAGCAGCTTTGATGCCATATGACTTAATCTGCTGTACAATGCGATGGCTGTGTTTTGCCGCTTCAACATGAAACGAAATGAGATCCGCGCCAGCATCAGCAAAGGCATCAATCTGAGTCTCCGGATGTTCAACCATCAAATGAACATCAAAAGGCTTTTTCGTCACTTTACGAAGCGCTTTTACTACAGGAGATCCCAATGTAATATTGGGCACGAATGTCCCATCCATGACATCAATATGAATATAATCGGCTCCTGCCTGATCGGCTCTCTGGACCTCTGCTCCTAATGCAGCAAAATCAGCCGACAAAATAGACGGCGCGACTTTAATCATATCAAATTCCCCTTTCTTTATTTCCTATCGGCATGTTCAGCATGAAGCCATCGTTTTTGCAGATCCGACCAGACCCGCAAAATCATCTTGGAATGCCTTTACCGCTGCATCAATTGCCGCGTTCTTGACAAAACTCTCAATGACATCACAAGCAACCGTGGCAGCACCAATACCTTCTTTGCAAAGAGCCAGAACCTGCTGGCTGTTCTTGAAACTTGCAGCCAGGATCTGGCATGGTATTTCATTTTTTATAAAGATATCTTGAATCTCGCAAGCAACGTGAATACCATCGTATCCCATATTGTCAATGCGATTGATATATGGGGCTGCATAGGAAGCACCTGCCATACCGGCCAGATATGCCTGCATCGGCGTATAAATAGCTGTCGCTGTAATCTGAATTCCCGCCTTGTGAATCGCCTTCATGGCTTTGAAGCCTTCCGGTACAGCCGGCACCTTGACAAAAGTATGTTCGCCAAGTTCCTTGCGAATGCGCTCCGCATCACGCAACATTCCGTCTGCATCGCTGGCAATGACCTGTGCATGGAGTTCCGCTTTCTGACCAATGATTGAGCGGATCTCCCGCAACACTTCAAATGGCGGTCTGCCGGCTTTTGCCAAAATACTAGGATTGGTCGTAACACCAGCACAAGGATAATATTCCCAGATATGTTTAATTTTTGGAATATCCGCATCATCAATCACTAACTTCATGTTCGTGTATCCCCCCATCCTGATTGCTAAGGAAAAGAATGCCTCTTGCTTTCGCAATCAAACGAAAACAAGAGGCACCGCTTCACTTATTTTTTCGCCGCTTTAACGATTGCTTCCACCGTCAAACCATACTTCTCCAGGAGCTCAGCCGGCTTGCCGGACTGACCAAAAGCATCCTGAACGCCAATGAAATCCTGATGCGTCGGGCAATTCCTTGCCAGCACTTCTGCCACGGCAGAACCCAGACCGCCAATGACGCTGTGTTCTTCGCACGTCACGATGTGGCCCGTCTTCTTGGCCGTCTCAATAATCAGCTCCTCATCCAGAGGTTTGATCGTGTGGATATTGATTACGCGGGCATGAATGCCATCTTTTGCCAATTCTTTAGCAGCTTCCATCGCTTTAGCAACCATGATGCCCGTTGCCACGAGAGCAACATCATCACCTTCGGAGAGGACTTCGCCCTTGCCCCAATTGAACTGATAATGCTCATCATGGATATCCGGAACAGCGGCACGTCCCAGACGGATATAAACCGGACCATAATACTGGATGGCTGCCTTGATAGCTTCTTCCGCTTCCTTGGCATCCGCCGGATTGATGACCGTCATATTCGGCAGACTGCGCATCAGGGAGATATCTTCGATTGCCTGATGGCTGCCGCCATCTTCACCTACTGTAAGACCTGCATGCGTTGCAGCAATCTTGACGTTGAGACGCGGGTAGCAGATGGAGTTGCGGATCTGCTCGAAAGCACGGCCAGCTGCAAAGATTGCGAACGTGCTGGCGATAGGAATCTTGCCGCAAGTCGCCAGACCTGCTGCCGTTCCCATCATATCTGCTTCCGAAATACCCATATCCAAATAACGTTCCGGCGCAACCTTCTTGAAGGCAATCGATTTCGTTGCATTGCCAAGATCCGCATCCAAAACGACGATATCTTTGTTCTGATACAATTCCGTTTCAAGCAACTTGCCGTAAGCTGCGCGTGTTGCTGTTGCCATTACGCCTCGCCTCCTTCCAGTTCCTTGAGAGCCTCCTGGCACTGCTCTTCATTCGGAGCCTTGCCATGCCAGCCAACCTGATTCTCCATAAAGGATACACCCTTACCTTTGACCGTCGCCGCAACGATTGCCGTCGGTTTGCCTTTCACGCTCTTTGCGGCAGCGATGGCGCCACGGATAGCATCGTAATCATGACCGTTGATGGAGATGACATTCCAGCCGAAAGCACGGAATTTTGCATCAATCGGAGCCACCGTCATAACTTCGTCATTCGGTCCGTCGATCTGGAGTCCATTCCAATCCACAAACAGGATCAGATTGTCAAGCTTGTAATGAGCTGCACTCATAGCCGCTTCCCAAATCTGTCCTTCCTGGATCTCACCGTCACCGGCAGCAGCATAAACACGGTAAGATTTATTATTCAGCTTGGCCGCAATAGCCATGCCGTTAGCAGCCGAAAGGCCCTGCCCCAGCGAACCCGTTGACATATCCACGCCCGGAATCTTCTTCATGTCCGGATGCCCCTGGAGGATTGCGCCCGTCTTTCTGAGCTTCCAGAGTTCTTCTTCCGGGAAATAACCTTTTTCTGCCAGTACGGCATAAAGTGCCGGTGCAGCATGTCCTTTGGAGAGAACAAAGCGATCGCGATCCTCCATTTTCGGATTCTTCGGATCAATGTTCATTTCTTCGAAATAAAGGACATTCAAGATGTCGATAATCGAAAGGGATCCACCCGGATGCCCTGAGCCCGCTTTTGTAAGCATGCGGACGATATTGGCACGCAGGTGACGAGCGCGCTTTATCGCTTCTTCATTTGCCATGCTATCTTCTCCTTCATTTTCATTCTGCAGCACACAAGAGAGCTTCTGCATTTTCACGAACCGTCTTTCCTTGGCGGAAGAGGCCGCTAGTCCCTCCTGTGAACAAATTTGCTCCTGCTTCGTGCATTTTGCGAATCATCTTCAGATTTACACTGCCATCGGCTTGGATTGGCTGAGTCAAATGCGCCGCCTTTAAGCGCTTCCGCATCATACGGATGTGCTTCAAAGCCGACTCCTGCATCGTCTGACCGGAAAATCCCGGATTCACGGTGAGTTTCAAGATCCATGCACACTGCGAAGCCAACGCTTCAAAATCAGCACCCGGAGGTGTCTCGGCGCGATAGGCCAGCACCGGTTCTGCACCGAACTCGCGGATTTTTTCAAAAACGTGATTCGGTTCATCCATTGCCTCCGCATGGACAGCCACATAATCCAGGCGGAACCGCGAAAACAGTTCAACGTACCGCAAGGGATCATACGCTGCAATGTGTAGTTCGATGGGCAGGTCCGAATGGGCAGCCAGATATCCATAGAGCTGATCGCCAAGGATCAGGCAACGGTTGAACTTCCCATCCACGATGTCATAATGCCAGAACCGTACAGGAGCTGCTTCCACATACTCAATCTCATCAGCAATGTGACCGAGATCCATGCACGATACCGACGCCGAAAGATTGGGAGTATCAACAGAAAATCCTGCTTTTCTGCCCATACTTCAGCCTCGCTTATTGTCGTAATCTGTGATCTGCTGGACACGGCGTTCATACTTACCGCCGCATAACGGTTTCGCTGCCAGCCAGACTTTCGTGATTTCCCAAGCCATATTCGGTGCAATGACACGGGCTCCCATACAAAGAACGTTGGCATGATTGTGTTCGACCGTCATCTTGGCTGAGAAAAGATCATGGACCAGCGGAGCACGAACGCCCTTTACCTTATTGGCAGCAATCGACATGCCAAGGCCTGTTCCACAAATCAGGATGCCCTTCTTTTCATCCGGATGCGCTGCGACCTCTTCACCGACGCGAAAAGCGTATGGAGCTGTATCAACGGATTCTTCACTATGCGTACCGTAATCTTCTACCGTATAACCGGCATCTTCAAGCTGCTTTTTCACAAACTCTTTCATGTGGAAGCCGGCATGATCCGATGCCATAACAATGACAGGTTTCATGATACAGCCTCCTCAACCGATCGGATGCATGACAATCTTCGTTGCCTGACCGCTCTTGAGCAGGTGATATGCTTTATCCCACTCATCGATGCCGACCTCATGCGTGATCATCTTGTCTGCATTAATCTTGCCCTCACTCATGAGCTTGAGCGTCGGCTCCCAGTCATGCGTATTCTGGCTGCGGCTGCCGGAAACGACCAGCTCTTTCTGAATGATCTTCGAGAAATCGACTTCCACGACATCTCTTGCAAAGAGGCCAATCTGAACGTACTGACCCTGTTTGCGCAGGAGATCCATGCCGAGCTGCATGGACGGAACAGCACCCGTGCAGTCGTAGCAAACATCGGCACCATAGCCATCCGTCAGTTTATTGACCAGTGCTTTGACATCATCCTTCTGAACATCAACGATATATTCTACGCCAAATTTCTCTTTGGCAATCTGAAGACGTCCGGCATCCTGCGTAAGTCCCGTCATGACGACACGGCCGCCTTTGGCCATAACACACTGTGCCGTCAGAAGGCCGATTGGTCCAGGGCCAAGTACCAGGACGATGTCGCCCGGGTTAATCTTGGCTTTTGCTACACCGTGATGTGCGCAGCAGGCAGCTTCCGTGATGCTGGCCTGACGCGTCGTCACATTCTCCGGCAGAATATGGCAGCTCTTGGCACGTGCCAGTACGTACTGCGCCATGGCACCATCCTGCTGCGTACCCAGGCCTTTGCGCGTCGGGCAAAGGTTATAAAGGCCTTCCTTGCAGTAACGGCATTTACCGCAAACCGTAAAGGTCGTTTCACTCGTTACACGATCCCCGACCTTGACATTCGTGACGCCAGGACCAACTTCAGCAACAACGCCTGCAAACTCATGACCAATCGTCAGGCCCTTTGCATTAACATTGTAATGTCCTTCATACGTATGCAGATCACTGCCGCAGATACCGATGTATTCAACTTTAATCTTGACCTGGCCTTCACCTGGAACTGGCTCCGGTTTATCAATAACTTCCCAATGGCCTGCGCCCGGCTCCATTTTTACAAGTGCTTTCATGAGTAAACCTCCTTAGTCCATAACAAACAAAATCTTGTTATATTCTTCCTTACGATCTTTGATCATCTTGAAGGCATCGCTTACCTTTTCCAGCGGGAAACGATGCGAAATCAAAGGCTTGAACTTAATCTTGCCATCTTCCAGGGCACGGATACTCTTCATCCAGGCCGGTCCCGGGAACGGGCTGCCGTACGAATTCCAGAAGCCGCGCAGCGTCAGTTCATGACGGAAGATGCTCTCAAAGGATTTCTCCTTCAGCAGGATATCCGAGCGGGCAATGCCGAGATAACCGATGCGGCCGCGCTTCTTCGTGACCAGCAGGCACTGTTCCTGCGTGATCTTCGAACCAGCCGTTTCCATGGCGATGTCTACGCCCTTGCCATGCGTTGCCTCCAGGACAGCTTCCACCGTATCTTGTTCCATGCCATTGATGCAGATATCCGCACCGAGAGCTTTGGCTTCTTCGAGCTTTTTCTTCGAGATATCCACCGCGATGATGCGATGAACACCGGCAAGACGGAACCACTGAAGGACGAGCTGTCCAATCGTGCCGCATCCCAGGATGGCTACCGTATCACCAATCTCCGGGCGAATGCCGAGAACACCATACAGCGCAACGGCGCAAGGCTCAAGGAGAGCAGCCTCTTCCAAATTCTCGCATTCAACATGCTGGATGTTCGTAGCCGGAACACGCACATACTGGGCAAAACCGCCCGGCAGGTCCGCACCAAGCATCTGCATGTCGTTGCACATGGAGAAATGGCCTTCTTCGCAATTCTCGCATTTGCGGCAGGGAATCAACGGCTGAGCTGCGACCGTATCATCGAGCTTAAAGTTCTTTACATTCTTGCCAACTTCCGCAATCGTGCCGGCAAACTCATGGCCAGGAACCTGCGGACGCGGATACTTCCAAAGATTCAGGATACGCGGAGGATCGGAACCACAGATACCACAAGCCTTGACTTTAATAATGACATCATCATCGCCGCATACAGGATCAGCGAAATCATCGAAGCGAATGTCTCCTTCTTTGTAGAAAACGCCAGCTTTCATAAAATCATTGCCTCCTTATTTTCAAGATAAAACCTCTACTTTTATCCCTTCAATATGCAAGGCGCCAGCTAAGCTGACGCCCACATATAGAGAATTTACATTAGAAGAACTGGAAGATCTTGATAACAATCCAGTTGAGGAAGTTACCGCCGAGATCCAAGCTGGAAATCTCAGTCGTGTTAGCAGGCATCTGGAAGTTTGCCTGAATGGCCATGCCCGTATGGAATTCTGCGATGTTCGTAGCCATGAGGAGTGCAAGGCCCATTACGATCATGCCAGCGAGTACGGAATGAACGATATTGCCTTTTGCAGCACCGACGATAAAGGCGACATAGAAGCAAATCGTAGCCAAATCGCCGAACGGCAGAACGTGGTTGCCAGGAATGACAACGGAGAGGAACAGCGTGCACGGTACCAGCACGAGTGCCGTAGCGATAACGGCCGGATGACCAACTGCGACAGCAGCATCAAGACCGATGGTAAGCTCTCTGCCCTTGCCAAGATCTCTCTTCTGGAGGAACTCCTTGACGGACTCGGAAACCGGAATCAGACCTTCCATGAGGATCTTAACCATGCGCGGCATCAGGAACATGACGCCTGCCATGATAACACCAAGCTGAAGAACTTTTGCCAGAGGATAACCAGCGAGGATGCCGAGGAGAACACCGAGGAACAAGCCCATCATAAGCGGCTCACCGAAGATACCGAAGCGTTTCTGAATGGCCTCTGGATCAGCCTTGAGATCTTTGATAACCGGAATCTTAGAAATAACTTTAACAATAGGAATACCAATCAAGCCCTGTGCGCAAGTAGAACCTGTCGGGAAGGAAAGGCCTTCCATGCCGAAATAATCGCGAACCATCGGAGACGTCCAGTCTGCAATCTTCAAGACGGCCATCTCATACAAAATACCTGCAATAATTGCCAAAATCCAGTTGCCCTGAGTCAGAACGAAAACCGTAGCAGATGCTGCTGCAAAGTGCCAATAATTCCAAATATCGATATCGACAACGTTCGTGAGCTTCGTTACCAGCATTGCGATGTTGACGAACATGCAGATTGGAATCATGAAGGCTGCCACCGGAGATGCCCAAGTCATTGCAGCGGCTGCCGGCCAGCCGACGTCGATGATGGAAAGCTCAAGGCCATAACGCGTAACCATTTGATGCGTTGCATCACCGAGGTTCGTCGTCAGAAGGCCGATAACGAGGTTGATACCGACGAAGCCAACACCAATGGTGACACCAGAGCGGAATGCCTTTTTGAATCCCTGACCGAAGCACATGCCGATAATCGTGATGACGATTGGCAGCATGACCGTTGGTCCGAGGCCCAAAATAAATTGTACGACTTCTAATACCATGATAGTCCTCCAATCTATAAATAAATAATAGAATTAATGAAACGCAACTTATTTCTTCAAGACATCCAGAATCTGTTTATCGGTCTTTTCCGTCATCATACCGGTAAGATAGTTGACAGCTTTTACAACCGGCATCTTGTACTCACGCGGCGGAATCGTCGTCGTTACCAGGAGATCTGCCGTATCCTCATATCCCCCGACTTCTGCCACTTTGCACTGAATGACGTCCGCATCGATGCCATTATCCTTTAAGAGCTTCTCCACTCTCTTGCACACAACTGTGGAGGTTGCAATGCCAGTGCCACACGCTACGAGTACCTGTTTCTTCGACATGATAAACACTCCTTTGATAAACGAAATATGATTATGATAGATTTAAATGATAGCTTACGGAATCATCTGGGATGAATCATCATTCTGCCGTGCCATCCAGACGCTTTTTTACGAAAGCGGCAATCTTAGCTGCCGACTTTTCTGTTTTTACAAAGCGCAGGGCTTCTTCATCCTGCAAAATCCCCATCAGATTCTGCAGCAGCTCAATCTGAGCATGTGCTTCCTTCATGGCCAGCATGAAGACGAAATCAACGGAAACCGTTTCTTTATCATCGCCCATGATGACGAAATCAACTGGCGAAGTCAGGCGAGCCATGCAGATGGCAGGGCTGACAACATGCTCGACATCCGTGTGTGGGATTGCCACCCCCCCCAGAACGGTCGGCAGGCCCGTCGCGAAAATCTTTTCACGAGCGATTACTGCATCTTTATAACTTGACTTGACATATCCCTTTTCAAAAAGACGATCTGCCACCTGGCTCAGCAAGTCGAACTTGTCTTTTGCTGAGACATCCAGCAGGACGAGATCTTCTTCGATTGAAATACTCATATGTCTTGCCCCCTTTCTTCATCTTGATTTTATTTTTTATTCTCGATTGCTCTTGAATTGTCTTTAGTATAACAAAACAATCCAGTTCCGCATAGTTGCACCTCTTTCCGCTATTGCGGAAATTTAAAAATCTTTTCTTGTTTTCCATATTTAGAAAACTGAGACAACGCTTTGGAATACAAGGATTTTCCGCTATTTTTCCGTATTTCCCTAATATAAAAAAGCGGTCATAAAACCGCTTCAAAATCCGCTATAAACTTGTCATAAGAACGATATTTCAGCAATCGTTCAATGCCGTGGCCCTCTTTGATGAAGTCATACAGCTTCAGGAAAACCTTTTCCCAGACCGCGGCTTTCCGCTGTTCGATGCTCAATAAAAAGACGACCTGTACCGGCATGCCGCCCCAATCGATTGGAGATTGCAGGAGCAATACGGAAATATTGGAAACCGCTTTTGCCGTATTGAACGCATGCGGGATGGCTGCCAAATCGCCGATGGCCGTAGAACTCATCTTCTCACGTTCAAAGACAGAAACTTTGCCCTTCTGATCCAGATACCCCGACTGCATCGCCTGATCTGTCAAGAAATCCAGGCATTCATCGCGCGTCTTGAAATCCTTATTGGCAAAAAAAGAAGAAGCATGGAAAAACTCCTGAATTTCCTTAGCCTGTACATCGGCATTGCGGTGGAATACCACCCGCTGGATACGGGCAATATCTTCTTTGCGCAACATATGATTAACGCGTATGATTTTAGGCGAAGGAAATGGGACCTGTACGGTCGAGAAAATATAATCCGCTTCCTCAATCATCTCATCTGTCAGTTTGTACGCGGGCAGTACGCCCAGGACATGGATATCCGAGTGGAAGTATTCCTGGATTTTTGCTCTCAGCATGATAGAAACGCCCAGGCCTGCCGAACAGACAATATAAACCCGCTTGGGCTTCGCTTCCTCTTCCATCCCCCGGCGGCTCATGGACGCACCAAAGTGGAGCGCGATATACCCAATTTCATTTTCATTGAAGACGATGCCTTCAATATCCCGCATGACCTGCGCCGCATATACGGCAATCTGAAACGCCAGCGGATAGTCCTGCTTGACCGTCTCCAGCATCTCATTCCGTATGGCTACCCGGAAGTTAACACGGGCAATGGCGATGCGCAAATGAAGAATCAAACCATCTTTCAGATAATCATCCGAACGGAAATCATAGCCGAACTGGTCATCTACGGCAGTCAATACTTTCTCGACGAGCTGCTCCATATGTTCATCGTTGATGGAATCGCCGATGTCCAAGAGTTTCTTACTCGTCAGCAGGCACCTGGTCAAGTAGAAGACCTCACTATAGGAAAGGTCCACACCGATATAGCGGAAGAGTTCATTGGCTACATCCTTGGCACAAACGTATTCAAAGGTATTCTCCAGCTTCTGGGCCAAACTGGCCGGGCATTCCAGGAGATGCCCGTGTTCCGAGCGATAGATGGAAAGGGCCGACTGGACGATCAGGCTCTGGCGTGCCGTGTCAGTGAGCTGCAACTTGCGCAGGCTCGGGATCCCCATCAGGATATTCTCCATATCTTTCTGGCTGACCTTGTCGAAGAGAATCGTCAAGATTGCCGTATCGCGTACATTTTGCAGGAAATCAACAAAAAACGTACGGATATTGCCTTCATCACCAGCCAACCGCAAGCCATCGGTGCGATATTGCTCGATGGACAGGGCGTATTCTTGGAAGCGTCCTCTCACCTCGCCCAGATATTTCTTGATGGTAGAAATTCCCAGATACATATCATCTGCAAGATTCATCTGCGTAATAGACTTATCCTGCAGGCAGCAAATCAGGAAACGACTGATGATATAATTCTGCTGTTCTTTGACGCTCTCATGGCCAATGCCATGCTCTTCTTCTGTGACAGCATGCAGGAGATCTTCTTCCTGATCCATCTGGATCAGGCGATACCCTTTATTGGGCGCAGCAATGATATGACTGCCAAACGGGGCCAGTTTTTCCGTAATTGCCTTGATATCCGAACGCACCGTACGTGAAGAACATCCCAGTTGTTTTGCAATCTCATCTCCAGTGAGGCCATTGCTCTTTTCCAGGAGCATTTCCATGATTTTCTTTTCTCTTTCCTGTTTCCGCATAGACACCCCAATCTCCCTTCTGCCTTGCGACAGATTGCATCCCCGCTTCAGCCAGAAGCATCTGTGGCACAAAATATTACAGCGACATGATTCCCGCAAGATTGTTACGATAGCACAGATTGCTCTCACTACGAAGCTGACATGCTTATATAATCTTATATATATTCAAGACAATCATAAAAAAATCCTGCCAAAACTCGTCATTCCAGCAGGATTTTTCTGCAATATCACGTTTTCATCTTTACGGTTTCATCTTAGTGCGCAGTTCAACGAGGAACGTGGTCCCCTTGCCGAGTTCACTCTGGATGGAAATCCGGCCCTTGTGCAAGTGTACGATTTCTTGTGCGATAGCCAGGCCCAGGCCGTTGCCGCCCATCTCGCGGGAACGTGCCTTATCGACGCGATAGAAGCGATCAAAGACCTTCGCCTGGTCTTCCTTTGCGATGCCGATGCCCGTATCGATGACGGCAAAGCGCACCTTCCCCTTCTCGGCCGGACGATACTCCACGGAAACCCTGCCGCCTTCAGGCGTATACTTGACGGCATTGTCGACGAGAATCAGGACAAGCTGACGGATTTTCTGCTCATCGGCCTGGATCTCGACTTTCGGCAGTCCTGCGGCCTTGACCTCAATGTGCTTCTGGTCAGCCAGAGGTTGCATGAGGCGCGCCGTCTGCTCGATCAGCGAAGACAGGTTGAAATTCTGCGGCCGCATCTTTAGCACCTTGTTGTCGCTGCGCGCGACCACGAGGAGGTCGCTGACGAGCTTCGTCATCTTCTTGACTTCATCGCGCACATCCTCGATGACCTGCTTGAGGAAGGGGGACTGAATGGAAGGATCATTCTGCAGGAGCTCTGCCGAGGCCATGACGACCGCCAGCGGCGTTCGCAGCTCATGCGAGGCATCGGCTGCGAACTGGCGCTGCTTTTCATACGCCTGCTTCAGCGGGACCATCGCCCGGCCGGACAGGATATGGCCGACCATGGCCGCGACAATCAGGGCCAGGAAACCCAGGAAGGCCAGGGCATACGTCGCCTTCTCCATGCCGTTGTACATAGCCGTGACATCCTTGCCGACATAGACCGTCTGCGAAGCACTGCCGTCATCGTTCTTGACGCGCTGTGCCGTCATCATGATGCGTGCCTTCGAGGAGCCGTCACTGCCCGGCTTGCTGAGCACCACGACCTCGCCTTCTGCCACGTTGCGCTTGCGGATGGTATCGAGGATGAACGGCTCGATGCGGAACGAAGCACGGGCAAAGTTCAAGAGGCGTCCGTCATCATCGAAAACGTAGAAAAACAGGCGATCATTCGTGCTCTTGTAGGCAACGCTGTCGTCAAGAGCCAGCTCCGGATGCTGATTGAAGTATTCCTCGGCCTCTACAACATTGCTGGCCGTATCCATGAGCTCCCGCGCCTGTTCCGAGGTGATGGCCCATTCCATCGTCTTGTGCATGACAAAAATCAGCACGGCGAGAAAGACGATCATGACAACAGAATACAAAAGAGTCAGCTTGCGGCGGCTGCTGCCAAAAAGGTTCTTGGCCATCAGCTCTTAGCCTCCAGCTTGTAGCCGACGCCGCGTACCGTCTTGATGACCGTGCCGCCATCCCCGAGATCCAGCTTCTTGCGAAGGATCTTCATATACGAATCGATGTTGTTAGAGCTGACATCGGATTCAAGGCCCCAGATGCGGTCCAGGATGATGTCACGCGGCACGACAATGCCGATGTTCTGCGCCAGAAGGTCGAAAATCTGGAATTCGCGCGGAGAAAGCTGGATGACCTGATCCTTCTTCTTGAGGACCTTGGCCGTACGGTTCAGCGTGAACTCGCCCACTTCCACCACATCCTGCTGGATTTTCTGCGTGCTGCGGCGCCCGAGAGCCCGCAGGCGTGCCATGAGCTCGGCGAATTCAAACGGCTTGACAAGGTAATCGTCCGCACCGGCATCGAGCCCCGTCACACGGTCCTCGACCGAATCCCTGGCTGTCAGCATCAGGATAGCCTTCTCATAACCGTCCTTGCGCAGGCGGCTGCAGGCCTCCACGCCCGTCTCGCCCGGCATCATCCAGTCAAGGATCAGGATATCGTAGTCCGTATACATGGCGTATTCATAAATGTCACTGCCATTCGTCACCCATTCCACCTGGATATCGTTCTGCTCCAGCATATACTGGATCAGCTTGCCGAGCCTCTTATCGTCTTCTGCCAGCAAAACCCGCATACTATCACTCCTAAAATCAAAATCTGTTTCTATATATACACGTCCTGCGTGAAAAAAGGCTGAAGCAGCCCCTCTTATGCCCAGTCCTCATGCATATGTTTTTCAAAATCCGTCACGGGAATCGGCTGCGAGAAATAGAACCCCTGGAACGTCGTGCAGCCGATACCGCGCAGGTATTCCACCTGCTCCTTCGTTTCCACGCCCTCCACGACCGTCGGCATCGAGAGCGCCTGTGCCAGGGAAATGATGGCCTGCAGGATGATGCGGCTGCGCCGATGATGCGCGGTCTTCTGCAAGAATTCCATATCGATTTTGAGGATATCCGCCTGGATGTCCTTGAGCAGGCGCAGGCTCGAATAGCCGCTGCCAAAATCATCGATGGCAATCCGGAAGCCATACGACTGCAGGCGTCGGATGAGTGCCATGGCCTCGCGCGGCTTATCCATGAAAACTGTCTCGGTGATCTCAAGTTCCAGCTTGGCCGGGTTGATGCCGTACTGCTGCGCCAGCTGCGTGAACACCTCATAGAGATCCAGATAATACATGTCCTTGACGGAAATATTCACCGACAGCGTGCAGTCCTCGAGAGGCGTCCCCTGCCATTTGCGCAGCAGACTGCAGGACTGTTCCCAGACCCAGTGATCGAGCTGCCAGATCTTGCCATGCTGCTCCAATACCGGCACGAAGAGCGCGGGCGGGATGATTGAGCCGTCATCGCGGCGCCAGCGCGACAGGGCCTCCGCTCCGATCACGCGTCCGCTCCTGGCATCCACCTGCGCCTGCAGGAAAATCTTCATTTCCTGGTTCTGTATTGCTTCGGCAAAACGGGCCAGGATGGCCTGATCATGCAATTTATCGGCCAGCATATCCTCCTGATACCAGACAAAGCCGCTGCTTTCCCGTTTCTCAAGAGAACCGGCCGCGAGGAATGCCCGGTCACAGAGGATGGAGATTGGCGTCTCCGCATCCTCCACACGACAGATTCCCACCGTCACCTGCAGGACGAGATTGCTTGGCCGGAGGCTCTGCATGATCTGTTCCACATCGTGCAGGAATTCCTCGGGACGAAACCGCCTTATGGGAATCAGCAGCGCAAAGCGGTCATCCTGGATGCGTCCATAGGCCACCTCATCATCGCCCTCATAATGCCGGCGCAGCATCGTGCCAATGCGGGACAGGAGTTCATTCCCCTTCGTGAGTCCGTAGAAATTGTTGATGAGCTTGAAATCGCAGAAATTCAAGCCGGCCAGGCAATATGTTTCTTCTGGATACGATTCCAGACAATGACGCGCCTGCCGATAAAAGCCATAACGGTTGCAGATCCCCGTCAAACTGTCATGCAGCGTGCCAAAATGCTCCAGGTCGATATTCTTCTGTGCCTGCGTGCAGTCGCGCAGCAGGAAATAATTGCCGACCACGCCGCCATCGGGATCATGCAGCGGATAACGGCTGATGGAAATCGCCTTGTTCTCCACCCCCGTTTCATACGACTGAATCCAGGATGCCGCCTGACAGCCGGCCAGCATATCCTGCTGAATCCAATTTTTCAGGATGCCGGCAAGTTTTTGCAGATCATCCGCAACGCGGAACAGCCGGAACGCCTCACTGTTGGCATAAAGGCAGCGGCCTTCCTTATCGAACCAGACCATGCCGTACGGAAAATCCTGCATGGCCTTCTGCAGGAGCTCGGCAAATCGTTCCGGCTTGTATTTCTCGTGCAGCACGGCATGATGATGATCCTGCTTCATGCCCTTCCCCCTCCGGATACGTATCATCTCGATGACGCACGGATAAATCAGTTCATCATCGCGCAGGATTTCCACGGGGCGCGACGTGACTTCGTAAAGATCGCCATCCTTGATTTCCGTTTTATGAAGTTCGACTCCCGTCTTCAACGCCCGCAGGCTCGTACAGTCACGGCAGCGGTTTGTGCTGTGCCAGACCGAATAGCAGGCGGGCCCATACGTCATCTTCCCCTCATCGTTCATGCGGAAGGTGTGGCATTCTTCCGGATTCACCATGCGTACCAGATCATACCGCTTGGATAATTCCGCCAGGATGTGTCCCACTTCCTGGCTCCTGATTGGTGTTTTCATAACCATGTTCGATCAGCCTTTCCCAGCAGGAAAGATGCTTCCTGTCACGCAATTCTTCCTCACAAATACTCGCATATTCTATCTTAAATAATTTCGCTATGCGAAACCAGAATCCTTCCCAGACGGAAAAGCGGCAAATCAAAACCACCAGTTAAACTGGTGGTTTGCTCTGGCCC
>NZ_QRVW01000023.1:0-45001 GCF_003458855.1 Mitsuokella sp. AF21-1AC | reverse complement strand
TCGACGTCAACCGATTCAGGTTCTAAATCCGCAATACAAATAGCGTCGTTGGAATGTGTCTTTATAATATTCCAGTCTTCACGCTTGTTTGCTGTGTCGCCGCCTGTGGTTAATACCAGGGGGGCACGACTCTGTAACTGTTCTCTAAACCAATGCTTGCCCTGCATGACCCGCTGGGCGTCGTCCAAGCCTTCGATATGACCTGCGGGACCAATCATCTTATAATACTTATCGGCAAACTGCACTTCTCTGCCGAATGTTCGAGCATGACATTTCGGGCAAAGCGTAATCAGATTGCTGATCGTGTCGGCCCCGCCTTTCTTTTTTGGAGTGATGTGATGTACCTCGAAGCGAGTATTTTCCTGGCCGCATTCCATGCACTTGCAGTCGTCACGGAAGATTGCCGCAATACGGAGGTTGGTGTCCAGACGGTTCGATTTCTGATACTGCCAGTGATACGGTTTATAGCCATCAGTCAGTGCCCGCATGTCAATCTTTACGTCCTCAAGCCAGTACCCATCCATGCGAATCCACTGACGTAATCGATCAATAACCCTCAGGGTTGCCTGCTTGCGTTGAATAATGGATGGCATAAGCCTCCCGCTGCGTCTTGATGAGGCACGATTGTTGAACCTTGCAGGGCGATAATGCTTATGATACCTGTGGTAACGACGATAGCCACGACGCTGCTCAAGTTTTTTCTTTACGTCCTTGCGTTGCTCAATTGTGCCCTTAAAGAGCACTTTGTTGCAGTTGGATAACCATAGGGAACCTCGACACCAGCTTTGCCTTATGCTGGCGAACCTGTCGCCAAGCATTTTGCTCGATTGTGGGGTCGAGCTGTTTCCCTTCAGCGTCCAAAACGAACGCATATTTCTTAATATCAGGCATCTCTGCCACCTTCCATTTTGGAGAACTTTCCTTCGTGCCCAAGTCATCGGAAGTTCATGTGTTTCCCTGTTGTCACCGCAAGGCATTAGCGGTGTTTCTTGGTTGGCACTCCCAGAGCAGCAGGCTGAAAGTACACCCGCAGGTGGTTTTTTAACTTTTCCCGATAACGTAGTTCATCCCGCAAACAGTTTTCACTGAACACGGTCACTTGGGCTAGAGACGGCTCGTTAAGCATGTACCCATAAGAATATTTGCCCACTTATGAGCACATTTGTCGATGTTATCGTCTACTTAACAGTTCGTCCTTAAACTTATACCTTATACCTTTTGTTTTCTCTTTTCCCGTAAGGATACATGAGAAAAGGCCGCTGTATCTTCATGGTACAACGGCCTCCTCCTCAGGTCAAATAACGGCTTTGTTTATTTGTACCCAGATGCTCGATCTGGCTGAGGCCTGATTATTTGCTCAGGTCTTCCCATTTCTCTTCAAGCTCGCGGACGATGCGCGCATGCTCTGCTTCCGTCAGCGTTACCTTTGCACGGTAGATGAAGGAAGCGATAACCATGAGGACGATCGGTGCGGCGAACATGACAATCTGGAAGTGGAACAGGGCATCCGGCTTGATATCAGCAGCGGAAGCACCGCCCGTCATGCCGACCCAGACGGCGACAAGGCCGATGATGCCGCTCGAGACAGCACCAGCGAATTTATCGACGAGCGGACGCACGCAGAGGCAGACAGCTTCATCGCGATGGCCGATCTTGAGCTGGCCATACTCGACGGAGTCCGTGATCGTCATGAGGACGACGAGGAAGACGAGCGGCTGCGGCAGAGCGAAGAGGCCTGCGCCGATGAGAGCCATCGTGACATTCGTGCCGGACATCGCATAAATCAGGAGTGCGACGAGCATGATTGCAATGGAAGCGAAGAAGAGCTTGCGGCGGCTGAACTTGGCCGTCAGAGCCGGGAACAGGGCAACGGCGATCAGGCCGATAACCGTGTTGATGACACCGAGGATCGAGAACTTCGTAGCATCACCGATGACGTAGATGAAGTAATAGAGGTTGAAGTTGTTGACGATGTTGATGCCGATACCATAGACGAGGTAAGCGATGGCCGTCCACATGAGCTGGTCGTTCTGCGTCAGGACCTTGAATACGTCTTTCGCGGAAGTCTCCGTCTTGTTCTCACGCAGTGCAGATTCCTGCTCGTGCGTGCCAAGGCCGAGGATGATGGCACCGAGCGTTGCGATACCGCCGCCGACGCAGGCGAATGCGAACCAACCAGTCGGGTCACCAGCACCGCCGTTCTGGTTCAGCGAGAAGTAGAGGACAACCGGCATGACGATGACCGTGACGAGGTTGGCGCCGAAAACGGAACCGATACGGGCGATCGTGGCCGTGATATCACGTTCGTGGGAATCAAAGGAAAGAGCCGGGATCATGGACCAGATGGCAACGTCCTTGGCGCTGTAGAAGATATCCATGATGAAGTAGACGATGGCGAAGAGAATCAGATAGAGCGTCGGATTCGTGACCGTCAGGCCGCCGAAATCCGTAAACAGCATGGCCAGTGTGATGGCTGCGACGAAGGCACCGACGATGACCCATGGCTTAAAGCGGCCCCAGCGCGTCTTCGTCTTATCGATCAGGTTGCCGATGAACGGATCGACGAAAAGTTCGAGGATACGGAGCACGAGGATGATTGTCGTGACAATGCCGATCATGTAGGCATCGTGGCTCGGATTATTGGAATGGAACAGGTTGCTTGTGACAAAGATCATGAAATAAGTGCCGATCATGGCATAGAACACGTCATGACCAAACGTGCCGCACGCATAGCAGATGCGCTGCAGTAATTTGCTATTCATTATGAATGCCTCCCTAAAAAATCAAGCCCTCAGCCTTTGATCTTGTCGATGTACGCGATGATGGCATCGGCAATCGTATCGAGCGATGCGCCCTTGCTCGTGTTGACAACGAGATCGTAATTCGCACCATCGCCCCACGTACGGCCCGTATAGTAATTGTAGTAACGGGCACGCTTCTCATTTTCGCGGTTGAGTTCCTTGAGGCTCTTGCCCTCATAGACCGTCTGACCGCGTTTCTCGCGATACTCATCATCGGCACAGACGAAGATGTCGAAATGGTTGTCGCTGTTGCGCAGGGCATAATCGGCGCAGCGGCCGAGGAAGATGCAGGAGCCATCCTGGGCGATCTTGCGAATGACAGCGGACTCGCTCATGAACATGCCCTGACTGGACTCGCCCATGTGCGTGCCGAAGGAATGGAACGGGATAAAGCTCATGGAAAGCGGCTTGACCGTATTCTCCATCTCGAGCAGTTCCTCCTCGCTGAGGTCATGGATGCCGAGCTTGGCCGCAGCCAGATGCACGAGCTGACGGTCGTAGAGCTTGATGCCCAGCTTCTCAGCCAGGATCCCTGCCAGCTCACGGCCACCCGCACCATACTGACGGCTGATCGTGATCACAAGGTTCTCTTTCATAGTGATTTCCCCCTTCAAATGTAAACGTTTTCTCACTACGGTAAAAAAACAGGTAGGCAATTTCCCCTCACGCCGTTTGAACACCTCGGCAGCGCGCCACCGATTGTCTTTTCTTTCGTAGTAGCAAACGTTTTCTTTTGCTTACAACTGTATTATACGCTATGGAATAATAAAAATCAAGATGGTTTTTGATTTTTTATTTGTTTTCATAATTGTATGTACATTTCTATAACAAATAAAAAAGAGAACATAGAGGGTAAACGTATTCCCCTATGTTCCCTTTTCTGAGAAAATCTATGAGAAAATGCTAAAAACTGCTTATTTGGCCATGAGCTTGGCGACTTTATTCGCGAAGTCGACCGGGTTCTCCGGCAGGATGCCCTCGATGAGCAGGGCCTGCGTGTAAAGAAGGTCGCAGTAATCCTTGAAATCCTGGCTGTCCTTGCCTGCCGTATGAAGCTGCTGCAGACGCTGGAAGAGCTCATGATGCGGGTTGATCTCAAGGATGCGCTTTGCTTTGAAGAGCGGATTCTTCATATCGGCAAAGGTCTGCTCCATGGCAAGCGACGGACCCGCTTCATCGGCGACAAGGCAGACGGCACTCGATTTGAGGCGTGCCGACACCTTGACATCCGCGACCTTATCGCCTAGGACTTCCTTGATGTCCTTCATGAGATCGCCGTTATCCTTCTGGATCTCCTCCGTCTCTTTCTTGACTTCCTGGCTCTCGGCATCGTCGAGATCGAGGTCGCCGCGGCTGATCGAGTGGAACGGCTTGCCCTCGTACTCGTGGATTGTCTCCAGGCAGAACTCATCGACCGGATCCAGAAGATACAGGACCTCGATGCCCTTGTCGCGCAGCGTTTCCATCTGCGGCAGATGCTCAATCGTTTCCTTATCCTTGGCCGTCGCATAGTAAATCTTCTTCTGGCTTTCCGGCATGCGTTCCACGTACTCCTTGAGCGAGACAAGCTTGCCTTCCTTGGAGCTCAGGAACAGGATGAGATCCTTGAGCTTGTCGACCGTATCCGACGAACCGCTGTAGATGCTGTTGTAGATGCCGATTTTCAAAGACTTGCCGTACTCGTTCCAGAACTTCTCGTAAGCTTCGCGGTCATTCTTGAGCTTGCGGGCCAGTGCCTTGAGAATGTTCTTCTCAAGCGCACGGCCAATCGTCCTGAGTTCGCGGCTCTGCTGCAGGAGCTCACGCGAGATATTGAGCGAGAGATCCGGCGAATCGACGAGGCCCTTCATGAAGCGCAGGTAATCCGGCAACAGGTCCTTACACTTGTCCATGATGAAGACATGGCGGCTATAGAGCTGCACGCCCGGCTCGTAATCCGTCTGATAGAGGTTGTACGGCGCATGTGCGGGGATGGCCAGGAGGGCCGTGTACTCCACGGCACCTTCGGCCTTCGTGTGGAAGACTTCCATCGGATCTTCCCACTCATGGAACTGATGCTTGAAGAATTCGTTGTACTCCTCTTTCTTGATTTCGGACTTGTTCTTCGTCCAAAGCGGCTGCATGGAGTTGAGCGTACGCGTCTCGACCTTCTTGATCTTCTCGGCTCCTTCAATCTCCTTGCCGTCCTTGTCCTTCGGCGTTTCTTCAAACGTGAAATCCATCTTGATCGGATAACGGACGTAATCGCTGTACTTCTTCACGAGGCGTTCGATCTCGTACGGATCCGTAAAGTCCTGCTCAGCTTCCTTGCCGCAGAATTCCTTCTTGAGATGCAGCGTGATGCTCGTGCCGCGTTCGACGCGCTCCGCTTCCTCGATGGTGTAGGAACCATCGGCCGAGGACTCCCACTTCCAGGCCTGTGCATCGCCGGCCTTGCGGGAAACAATCGTCACCTGGTCGGCGACCATGAAGGCCGAATAGAAACCGACGCCGAACTGGCCGATCATTTCCTTATCGGTGAGGTCCTTGTTCTCCTCTTTCGCCTTCTTGAGCTGCTCGAGGAATGCCTTAGTACCGGACTTCGCAATCGTGCCGATGTTCTCGATGAGTTCCTCGCGGTTCATGCCGATGCCGTTGTCGGCAATCGTCAGCGTATGCTGCTCGGCATCCGGCGTCAGGAAGATCTCGAAGTTCTCATCGCCTTCGAGTAGGCTGCGGTCCGTCAGGCTCTCGAAATGCGCCTTGTCGATGGCATCAGAAGCATTCGAGATGAGCTCGCGCAGGAAAATCTCATGGTTCGTGTAAATGGAATGGATCATGAGATCCAGCAGCTGCTTGGTTTCTGCCTTAAACTCGTATTTTTCTTTTCCCATGTGAATCTGCCTTTCTTATGGTAAAATTTGTTGACAAAGTCATTGTTAGCACTCACAATGTCCGAGTGCTAACGTACAGCTACTACTATACACCATAAACAACAAAAAGTCAAAGATAAAGACGAAAAAAGCCTGTCCTGGCAAAACCAGAACAGGCCCTTTCGCCTTTTTAACCCTGAAACGCATCTCTCTGTATGGTTCGCGGCAGATGCAGGCTTCGCTGCAGAGCCGCGCATTCAGGACATCCTGTCAGCGGTCTTCAGCCGGCACAGACGAGGCGCTCGGCATCAACGGCGCGCAGGCGCTCGACGAAGCCGTTCGTCAGGCGCAGCTCGTAATCTTCCTTGCTGCGGCTCAGCACGGCGTAATCGGCAGCGGTGAGTTCCTGCTGCTCGCCTTCCGGCGTGAAGGCGGCAAAGGAAGGAACTTCCTCACTGCCTGTGAAGACCAGCAAGCGGTCAGTGCCGACGCCATGACGGCGATGCATCAGCAGGCGGACAGCCGCCGCGCCCGGCAGGAATCCCTGTGTACCATCCATCACCATGTATTCCTTGTTTTCTGCTTTATAAACACGAACGACCATCATGAGGGCCACCAACCTTTCTTCTTTGCTTGCGATGGCTTTATTATAGCAGGAAGTTTTTCGCAAGAAAATCAGAAAATATGCTTTCTATATTGCAAAAAATGCTCTATGATACAAGTAAACACAGTTGAAAAGCAAAAGATATTCCCGTATGACAGGAGGATGATATATCATGGCAGCAATACCCGCCTACCCCAAGAAGGGGTATCTCAGCGGCGCCTTCCGCGTATTCCGCCTCAAGGACCGGAATCTGCGCGCGATCCCGTTCCACTATCACGACTTCCACAAGATCATCATGTTCCTCGGCGGCAGCGTCGACTACATCATAGAAGGAAAGACGTATCCCCTGCAGGAGCGCGATATTGTCTTCGTCTCGGCCGGCGAAATCCATCGGCCGGTCTTCCGGAACAGCGATACGCCGTACGAGCGCATCGTCATCTATGTTGCGCCGGATTTCCTCGCGCGC
Source organism: Mitsuokella sp. AF21-1AC (assembly GCF_003458855.1). Classification (NCBI taxonomy): domain Bacteria; kingdom Bacillati; phylum Bacillota; class Negativicutes; order Selenomonadales; family Selenomonadaceae; genus Mitsuokella; species Mitsuokella sp. AF21-1AC. The sequence continues at coordinate 38,278 of NZ_QRVW01000023.1, read as the reverse complement.
TGGTCCGCGCAGGCACACGGCGCAGATCTTGCGGCCTGCTTTGCGACGGCACGCGCTGAAGGCAGCGTCATGCATCAGCTGCCCGGCCACAGCCACGACCTGCTCTACCATATGGACAAAGTCGAAAAAACAGCCCACGGGCAAGGATTTGCCAATGGGCTGTATACCGAAATTGTCTTTATGGAATTCCTGATCCTGCTCAACCGCAGCATGGCCGAGCATGAACTGCGCACGCAGGAGGGCGTGACGTATGACCCAAAAATCCAGCAGGTCCTTCGCTACATCAGCAGCCATCTGACCGAGGAGCTCTCCGTCGAGCGCCTCTCTGAAGAGGTCTTCCTGAGCCGCTACTATCTCATGCGCAAGTTCAAGGAAGCCACAGGCTACAGCCTGCACCAGTACATCCAGAACAAACGCCTGCTGCTGGCCCGCGACCTGCTGCGCACGGATATGGCCGTCACACGCATCAGCACAGAGACCGGCTTCCATGATTACTCGACCTTCTCACGCGCCTTTCACGCGCATTTCCACTGCAGTCCGAAGGAATGGCGCAAAGCTCATGCCTCGGCGTCGTCCGGCTTGTCAGCAGCCAGGAGCTTCTGAACGGCATCCTGCATATGGGTATCGGCAATCGTCTCGATCTGGCCGGCATCGCATTCTGCTGCGAGCTGCGGCTCGATGGGAATGCGGGCGAGCACATCGAGATGGTAAGCCTTCGCGATCTCTTCAATGTGGCTGTGGCCGAAGATCTCATGGCGCTTGCCACAGTCCGGACACTCGAAATAGCTCATGTTCTCAACGAGTCCCAAGATGGGAACTTTCATGCCTTCCGCCATCTTGACGGCTTTCTCGACGATCATGGAGACGAGTTCCTGCGGGCTCGTGACGATGATGATGCCATCGAGCTTGATGGACTGCATGACCGTGAGCGGCACGTCGCCCGTTCCCGGCGGCATGTCGACAAACATGTAGTCGACATCTTCCCAGATGAAGTCGTGCCAGAACTGCTTGACGACGCCGCTGATGATCGGGCCGCGCCAGACGACGGGGTCTGTCGAATTCTCGAGCAGGAGATTCATGCTGACGATATCGATGCCGCCGGCCGTCGTCACGGGGTAAGCACCGACCTGGCTGCCACGCACCTCTCCTTTCACGCCGAACATCTTCGGGATGGATGGGCCCGTGATGTCGGCATCGAGGATGCCCGTATGCATGCCCTTGCGGCTCATGGCCACCGCCATGAGGCCCGTCACGAGCGATTTGCCGACGCCGCCCTTGCCGCTGACGACCGCGATGACGTGGCGGATGGAGCTCAGTTCATTCGGTGCTTCATGGAAGTCCTTCTTGCGCGTATCCTGGCCGCAGGTCGTGCCGCAGGAGCCGCAATCATGATTGCATGTTTCTGACATTTACAATACCTCCTAAAAACAAAGTAGCAGATACTTGATGTATTTTCGCGATAATAATGGAAAAACCCTCCCCAAAAACGGGGAAGGTTTTCTTTTTATGCGTTATGCACACCGCATTGGTGTCATCAGGCTCCCGTCTGCTCGGAAGTCTCTTCCGGCGTCTCTTCTGCCGGAGCTTCCGGAGCCGGTTTCGGGTGCGTCTCGACAACCTTGAGGTTGCGGTAACGGCTCATGCCCGTACCAGCCGGGATGAGCTTGCCGATGATGACATTCTCCTTGAGGCCGATGAGCGGATCGACCTTGCCCTTGATGGCGGCATCCGTCAGGACACGCGTCGTCTCCTGGAAGGACGCTGCTGACAGGAAGGAATCCGTAGCCAGCGATGCCTTCGTGATGCCGAGCAGGATCGGTTTTGCCACAGCCGGCTCGCCGCCTTCCTCGATGGCCTTCGTATTGGCCGACTCGAAGGAGTTGATGTCGATGTATTCGCCAGGCAGGAAATCCGTGCTGCCGGATTCCTCGATCTTGACCTTGTGGAGCATCTGGCGGACCATGACCTCGATGTGTTTATCGTTGATCTCAACACCCTGGGACTTGTATACCTTCTGTACTTCATACACGAGGTAGCGCTGCGTAGCCTGCAGGCCGCAGACGCGCAGGATGTCGTGCGGGTTCACCGAGCCTTCGGTGAGCTTGTCACCCGGCTTCAGATGCATGCCCTGCTTGACGTGCATGCGGGCACCATACGGGATGGCGTACTCACGTGCCTCGCCCTCAGCCGGACGAATCGTGACCTTGCGCATGCCCTTGCCGGAGTCCTCAACCTCAGCCACGCCCTCGATCTCAGCGATGATGGCATGATGCTTCGGCTTGCGGGCTTCGAAAAGTTCCTCGACACGCGGAAGACCCTGGGTGATATCGTCACCGGCGACACCGCCGGAATGGAAGGTACGCATCGTGAGCTGCGTGCCCGGCTCGCCGATGGACTGTGCGGCGATGATGCCGACAGCTTCGCCGATCTCGACCTCTGCCTGGTTGGCAAGGTCACGGCCGTAGCACTTGATGCAAACGCCGAACTGTGACTTACAGGTCAGGACGCTGCGGATCGATACGTGATCGCGTACTTTCTCGATGCGCTTGGCGAGTTCTTCGTCGACGCTGTCGTTGATGGAAGCAATCTTCTTACCCGTCCCCGGATCGATGATGTCTTCCGCCAGGACACGGCCGACAATGCGCTCTGCCAGCGACTCGATGATGCCGTCGCCTTCCTTGATGGCCTCGACCTCGATGCCGCGGACATTGTTGTCACGAACATGAAGCTCATGGGCCGTGCTGGAAAGGATGCGCTCGAAGTCTTCCGTCGTGATCTTCTTGCCGGCCTCGAGGATGACATTGTCTTCCTCGTCGACAACATCGTGCGTGACTTCTTTGCCGCAGGTCTCGCGGATCATGGAATCCTTGATCTTCTGGCGGGCAGCCTCATCCGGCTCGCCGAGGGAAATGACCTCGGTGACCATCGCGTTCGAAAGGGCAGCTTCCGAAGCCAGCGAGGAGCCGCGGACCATGATCTCGCGGACATTCTTCTCGCCGATCGTCGTGAGTTTCTCCTCGTCGAGGATCGTATCACGCGGGAAGAGAACTTCCTTCGTCTCCGGGTCGATGACATCGGCACCGAGCAAACGGCCCATGAGGCTGTCGTTGAGAATCTCGAGTGCATCGAAGGTCGAAGCGGCAAGGCGGGCACGAGCCTGCACGAGGTTCAGCGTCGAAACGTCGCAGTCTTCCTCGCGGACGATGACATCCTGCGCGACGTCGACGAGACGGCGCGTGAGGTAACCCGAGTCAGCCGTACGCAGTGCCGTATCGGCCAGACCCTTGCGGGCGCCATGCGAAGAAATGAAGTAATCGGATACCGACAGACCCTCACGGAAGTTCGCCGTGATTGGCAGGTCGATGATCTTACCGGACGGGTCAGCCATGAGGCCGCGCATGCCGGCCAGCTGACGCATCTGCTGTTTGTTACCACGGGCACCGGAGTCCGCCATCATGAAGATTGGATTGAAGGCATCCATGTTCTCCATCATGGCATCAGCGACGTCATCCGTGGCCTTCGACCAGAGGTCGACGACCTTGTGGTAGCGCTCGTCTTCCGTGATGAGACCACGGTCATACTGGCGCTCAATCTTGTTGACGATCTTCTGCGTATCGCCGATGATGACTTTCTTCTTCGGCGGCACGATGACATCGGAAATGGCAACCGTCATGCCGGCGATGCAGGCGTAATGGTAGCCGAGATTCTTGACGCCATCGATGACTTCTGCCGTCTTCGTGGCACCGAAGTGGTTATAGCAGTTGGCAACGAGTTTGCCAAGCTCTTTCTTGTTCATGAGAATGCCGAGACGCCACTCGCCAGTCTCCTTGTCCTGATGATAGTAACGCAGCTCCTGCGGCAGGATCTCGTTGAAGATCATGCGGCCGAGGGACGTGCGGACGAGGCCGTAGCCTTCGATACGGCACTGGATCTCAGCCTGGAGCTCGAGGTCATGCTGCTGGTAAGCAAGCAGGGCCTCGGCAATGCCCGTGACGACCTTGCCTTCGCCTTTTGCGCCCGGCTTGAGGATCGTCAGGTAGTAAGAACCGAGAACCATATCCTGCGTCGGGACGATGATCGGCTTGCCATCTTTCGGCGCGAGGATGTGGTTGGCGGCGAGCATCAGGATGCGGGCCTCCGTCTGGGCCTCAGCCGAAAGCGGCAGATGGATGGCCATCTGGTCACCATCGAAGTCGGCGTTGTAAGCCGTGCAGGCCAGCGGATGCAGCTTCAGGGCATGGCCCTCGGTGAGGACCGGCTCAAAAGCCTGGATGCCGAGGCGATGCAGCGTCGGGGCGCGGTTCAGGAGGACCGGATGCTCCTTGATGACGTCCTCGAGGACATCCCATACTTCAGGACGTGCACGCTCCACCATGCGCTTTGCGCTCTTGATGTTGTGCGCTGCGCCCGAGGAAACGAGCTTCTTCATGACGAACGGCTTGAAGAGCTCGAGGGCCATGGCCTTCGGCAGGCCGCACTGATGCAGCTTGAGCTCCGGGCCGACAACGATAACGGAACGGCCGGAATAGTCGACACGCTTGCCGAGCAGGTTCTGGCGGAAACGGCCCTGCTTGCCCTTGAGCATATCGGAAAGGGATTTCAGCGGGCGGTTGCCAGGCCCCGTGACCGGACGGCCGCGGCGGCCGTTGTCGATCAGGGCATCAACAGCTTCCTGCAGCATGCGCTTCTCGTTGCGGACGATGATGTCCGGCGCACCGAGATCGAGCAGGCGCTTGAGGCGGTTGTTGCGGTTGATGACACGGCGATAGAGGTCGTTGAGGTCGGACGTCGCAAAACGACCGCCGTCGAGCTGGACCATCGGGCGCAGCTCCGGCGGGATGACCGGCACGACGTCGAGAATCATCCACGACGGCTTGTTGCCGGACTTGCGGAATGCCTCGACCACCTCAAGGCGGCGGATGGCACGGACCTTCTTCTGACCGGAAGCCGTGCGGACTTCCTTGCGCAGGACTTCGCTCATGCGGTCGAGGTCGAGCTCCTCGAGGAGCTCCTTGATGGCCTCGGCGCCCATGCCGACGCGGAAGGTATTGCCGTATTTCTCAAGAGCTTCATGATAGTCCTTCTCAGACAGGAGGCTCTTCTTCGTGAGGTCCGTTTCGCCCGGATCAAGGACGATGTAGTAAGCGAAGTACAGGACTTTCTCGAGGGCGCGCGGGGAGATGTCGAGGATCAGGCCCATGCGGCTCGGGATGCCCTTGAAATACCAGATATGGGAAACCGGAGCGGCGAGCTCGATGTGGCCCATGCGCTCGCGGCGGACCTTGGCCCGCGTCACCTCGACGCCGCAGCGGTCGCAGATGATGCCCTTATAGCGGATGCGCTTGTACTTGCCGCAGTGACATTCCCAGTCACGAGTCGGTCCGAAGATACGCTCGCAGAACAGGCCGTCACGCTCCGGCTTGAGCGTACGGTAATTGATGGTTTCTGGCTTCTTGACTTCGCCATAGGACCACTCGCGAATCTTCTCCGGCGAGGCAAGACCGATGCGCATCGAATCAAAATTATTTACATCCAGCAAAGAGATGACACTCCCTTCTTATTCCTCATCCTTACCATCCGGCTCTACAATGGAACCGAGGCTGCCGATATCGGCAATGATGTCATCCGGCTTCTCGTCATCGGACGAAGCGCCTTCGTCATAATGGTCAACATTCTCCGGTTTTGGTTCTGCTGCACCATCTTTATTCGGGTCAACGCCTGCGACATCGAGATCGAGCTTCTTTGCCGTCTCATTGATGTTGATGTCGTCATCGTCATCATCCTGAATCATGATTTCCTTGGCATCCTCATTGAGCACCTTGATATCGAGGCCGATGGACTGAAGCTCCTTGATGAGGACCTTGAAGGATTCCGGCACACCCGGTTCCGGAATGTTCTCGCCCTTGACGATAGCTTCGTACGCCTTGACACGACCGACGACATCATCGGACTTGACCGTGAGGATTTCCTGCAGCGTGTAAGCAGCACCGTAAGCCTCGAGAGCCCAGACCTCCATTTCGCCGAAGCGCTGGCCGCCGAACTGAGCCTTACCACCGAGCGGCTGCTGGGTAACGAGGGAGTACGGGCCCGTGGAACGTGCGTGGATCTTATCATCAACGAGGTGATGCAGTTTGAGGAAGTACGTGCAGCCGACCGTTACGCGGTTCTCGAACGGTTCACCCGTGCGGCCGTCGTAAAGGACCGTCTTGCCGTCAACCGGCAGGCCTGCGGCCTTGATCGTACCGAATACTTCATCATCGCCGGCGCCGTCAAAGACTGGCGTTGCGATATGCAGGCCGGCGACATCCGGCTTCGGCATGCCGTAACGGTCCACATCGTAACCGAGATCGCGCAGACGCTGCTCAATCGTCGGATCATTCTCCTTGATCTGTTTGCCGATCTCGAGCACGGCACGGCCGAGATGCGCCTCAAGGATCTGTCCGATGTTCATGCGGGACGGGACGCCCAGCGGATTCAGTACGATATCGACCGGCGTGCCATCCGGCAGGAACGGCATGTCTTCCTGGCGCATGATGCGCGAGACGACACCCTTGTTGCCGTGACGGCCTGCCATCTTATCGCCGACGGAGATCTTGCGCTTCTGCGCGATGTAGACGCGCACGAGGCGGTTGACGCCCGGCGGCAGTTCATCGTTGTTCTCGCGGCTGAAGATCTTGACATCGACAATCTTGCCCTGCTCACCGTGCGGGACGCGCAGCGACGTATCGCGGACCTCGCGGGCCTTCTCACCGAAGATGGCGCGCAGCAGGCGCTCCTCAGCCGTCAGTTCCGTCTCGCCTTTCGGCGTGACCTTGCCGACGAGGATATCGCCAGGACGCACGTCAGCGCCGATGGAGATGATGCCTTCATCATCGAGATCCTTGAGGGCTTCTTCCGCCACATTCGGGATATCGCGCGTGATTTCCTCAGGTCCGAGCTTCGTATCGCGGGCATCGCATTCGTACTCCTCGATATGGATGGACGTGTAGATATCGCGCTTGACGAGATTCTCAGAGAGCAGCACGGCATCCTCGTAGTTGTAGCCTTCCCACGGCATGTAAGCAACGATGATGTTGTAGCCGAGGGCGAGTTCGCCGTGGTCCGTAGCCGGGCCGTCTGCGATTGGCTGCTTCTCCTCTATGCGGTCGCCCTTGAAGACGATCGGGACCTGGTTGATGCAGGTTCCCTGGTTGGAACGCAGGAACTTCTGCAGTTTATAGTGATCGAGTTCGCCCTTGTCGGTGCGGACATCGATGTGATCAGCCGTAACTTCCTCGACGACGCCGGCATGCTTGGCGAGTACCATGACGCCGGAGTCACAGGCAGCCTTGTACTCCATGCCCGTGCCGACGAGCGGAGCCTGCGTGCGCAGCAAAGGCACAGCCTGGCGCTGCATGTTCGCGCCCATCAGGGCACGGTTCGCATCATCGTTTTCGAGGAATGGGATCATGGCCGTGGCAATCGAGAAGACCTGGCGCGGGCTGACGTCCATGTAGTCGACCGTTTCGCGCGCATGCAGACCGGTTTCCTCATTGTAACGTGCCGTGACACGCTCATTGATGAACCACTCATTCTCGTCGAGCGGCTCATTGGCCTGAGCGATGACGAGTTCATCCTCTTCATCGGCCGTCAGGTAGCGGACTTCATCCGTCACGCGATGCGTCTCCTTGTCGACACGGCGGTACGGCGTCTCCATGAAACCGAACTGGTTGACACGGGCATACGTAGCCAGCGAACCGATGAGGCCGATGTTCGGACCTTCCGGGGATTCAACCGGGCACATGCGGCCGTAATGGGAGTTGTGTACGTCGCGGACCTCGAAACCGGCGCGCTCACGGGACAGACCGCCCGGGCCAAGGGCCGAGAGACGGCGCTTATGCGTGAGCTCGGACAGCGGATTGTGCTGGTCCATGAACTGCGACAGCTGGGAGGAACCGAAGAATTCCTTGACCGCAGCGACGACCGGACGAATGTTGATGAGCGCCTGCGGCGTAATGACATCGACGTCCTGGATCGTCATGCGTTCGCGCACGACACGCTCCATGCGGGAAAGGCCGATGCGGAACTGATTCTGCAGCAGTTCACCCACGGCACGGACGCGGCGGTTGCCGAGATGATCGATATCATCCGTCGTGCCGAAGCCGTCCATGAGGTTCAGCAGGTAGCTGATGGACGCAAGGATATCGTTCTTCGTGATCGTGCGGTCATGGATGTCGAGCGTCGGCGAGCAGAGCAGACGGACTTTGCCGCCGTCCTTCTTCATCAGGTACAGCGTGATGAGCTTGCCATCGCCGAAGAGCTGCTTCTCGCGCTCCACATCGACAGCATCGAGCATCTCTTCCGTCACGACTTCGCCCTGCGGAATGACGATCTCGCCCGTTTCCTGGTCGACAATCGGTTCTGCGAGGACCTTGCCGAGGATGCGGCGCTTCCAGCCGAGCTTCTTCGTCAGCTTGTAACGGCCGACCGTTGCGAGGTCGTAGCGCTTCGGGTCAAAGAACAGCGAATTGAGGAGCTGCGTAGCATTGTCCTCATTGGCCGGTTCACCCGGACGCAGGCGCTTGTAAATCTCGATGACAGCCTTGCCCTGAGACTTGACTTCTTCGCCATCGCGCTCAATCGTGTTGAGCATGCGCGGATCATCGCCAAAGAGCTCCAGGATCTTCTCGTCCGTATCAAAGCCAAGGGCACGGATGAAGTAAGTCACCGGCATCTTGCGCGTGCGGTCAATGCGGACGGACACGACATCATTCGTATCCGTCTCGAGTTCAATCCATGCGCCACGGTTCGGAATGACCGTAGCATTGTAGAGGTGCTTGCCGGTCGGATCGATCTCCTCGCCGTAATAAGCACCCGGAGAACGAACGAGCTGGCTGACGATAACACGCTCTGCACCATTGATGATAAACGTACCTGTATCTGTCATGAGCGGGAAATCTCCCATGAAGACTTCCTGCTCCTTGATTTCGCCTGTCTCGCGATTGATGAGGCGGACATTCACCCGAAGAGGTGCAGCCAGCGTCACATCACGCTCTTTGCACTCGTCGAGCTCATATTTCGGCTCGCCGAGCGAGAAGCTCTCGAAGGACAGTACCAGATTTCCGGAGAAATCCTGGATTGGCGAGATATCATGGAAGATTTCCTGCAGCCCTTTATCGAGGAACCACTTGTAGCTGTTCCGCTGGATGTCCAGCAGATGCGGCATTTCCATGACCTCTTTGATTCTGGCATAGCTATACCTGGTTCGTTTGCCCACCGGCACAGGATTAAACATTAAATCCTTCACCCCTTAGCCTGATTTACTAGAATGATCTTTGAAAGATAGAGAAACAACACAAATAGACGCGGAACCATAGAACAAGAAAAAAACAAGGTATGCTTATTTTTTTACACCTTGCTTCCGTTCCTTTCCGCTGACACATGGTTTTCCCTATTCATTTTCCTGTAGTTTAACACTATATCATAGCTTTTCTGACATGTCAACCCCAACAAGGAAAATCATAAAAAAAGAACCGCCCCAGGGGGACGGTTCCGAAACGCGTCAACTGAAATTACTTCAGCTCAACCGTAGCGCCAGCCTCTTCGAGCTTAGCCTTGAGAGCTTCAGCGTCAGTCTTGGCAATGTTCTCTTTGACCGGAGCCGGAGCGCCATCAACGAGAGCCTTGGCTTCCTTCAGGCCGAGGCCCGTAGCTTCACGGACAGCCTTGATAACGTTGATTTTCTTGTCGCCAACAGCGGAGAGAACAACCGTGAACTCGGTCTTCTCTTCAGCAGCAGCACCAGCAGCAGCGCCGGCAGCAGCAACAGCAACCGGAGCAGCAGCGCTAACGCCGAACTTCTCTTCCATAGCCTTTACGAGCTCGGACAGCTCGAGGACAGTCATGTTTTCAATGGCTTCCATGATTTCTTCTTTAGTCATTTGAATTTACCTCCAATTTTCTTGTATCTTCGTTTTGATTTTCTTCTTTTCGGGAATGTCCCGGATAACCACGGACCGAAGCCCGCGATCAAACTTGTTCAAGAGAAGCTAAGCAGCTTCTCGTCTGAGTCCCCCATTCAAAGAAACGGGATTATGCGGACTCTTTCTGTGCGCGGACAGCGTCAAGCACATAGACCGCGTTGCGAATAACACCCTGCAGAACATTGACCGTATTGGAAATCGGAGCGTTCATGCTGCCAAGCAGCTTGGCAATGAGTTCTTCGCGGGACGGCAGAGCTGCGAGAGCCTTGACCTCATCGACACCGATGACCTTGCCCTCGACAACACCGACTTTAACCGTCAGGATCTCAGCTTCTTCAAGCTTGTTCTTCTTCATGAAGCCGCAGATAACCTTGGCCGGTGCGACAGCATCCTCCGTGGAGAATGCGAAAGCCGTCGTGCCTTCGAGATGCTCGTCGATACCTTCGAGGCCAGCCTCTTTGGCAGCGATGCGCATCATCGTATTCTTTACAACATGATAGGAAACGCCTGCTTCGCGGAGTTCGCGGCGGAGTTCCGTATCCTGTGCAACCGTAAGACCTTTGTAGCTCGTAAGCACGACGCCCTTAGCGGACTCGAGCTGCTCCTTGAGCTGAGCGACAACAGCCTGTTTAGCGGAAGTAACACCCATTCTAGTTACACCTCCTGTCATTCTGGATTTTAAAACAGATCAAAAAACCTCCGGCTGTCCGCCGGAGGTCACATTTTCGAAGTTAGGTGACTCCGGCCTCGGCAGGCGACACGATCGTCGTTAGATGATGGAATATCAAACCTGCTGTCTACAGCCTTCGATATGCGATTGTGGAGACCGGAGTCTCGCTGATCCTCAGAACTGGACTGGTACGCCCGGGCCCATCGTCGCGCTCACCGTGACGGAGCGGATGTACTGGCCTTTTGCAGCAGCCGGTTTTACGCGGATCAGTGTATCAATCAGGGCCTGGAAGTTCTGCTGAAGCTTCTCAGCGTCGAACGATGCCTTGCCGATCGGGCAATGAACATTGCCGGCCTTATCGGTGCGGTATTCGACTTTACCTGCTTTAATCTCGCTGATGGCCTTCGTGAGATCCATCGTGACCGTACCCAGTTTCGGGTTCGGCATGAGGCCGCGAGGACCAAGGATCTTACCAAGACGACCAACCGTGCCCATCATATCCGGCGTAGCGACAGCGACATCGAAGTCGAGCCAGCCGCCCTGGATCTTCTGGACAATTTCATCGGAGCCGACGAAATCTGCACCTGCAGCCTCGGCTTCCTTAACCTTCTCGCCTTTGGCAAAGACGAGGACGCGCTTGGATTTGCCCGTGCCATGCGGCAGGACCATAGCGCCGCGGACCTGCTGATCAGCATACTTCGGATCAACGCCGAGACGGACGTGCAGCTCGATCGTTTCATCGAACTTCTTCGTAGCCGTCTTCTTGACGAGTTCCATTGCCTCAGCAGCCGGATAAAGCTTACCAGCCTCTACGAGCTTGGCAGCTTCCTGATATTTCTTACCAGCTTTAGACATTGTCATTCTCCTTTGTTGTGGTTATAACGGTATTGCCTCCCACAGGAGGAAGGGTCTGGGATCAGTCGACGATCTCAATACCCATGCTGCGTGCCGTACCCTCGATCATGCGGGTAGCAGCTTCGATATCGCCAGCGTTGAGATCTTTCATCTTGCTCTCAGCGATTTCCTGTGCCTTTGCACGCGGCAGTTTTGCGACCTTGTTCTTGTTCGGTTCGCCAGAAGCCTTGTCGAGGCCAGCAGCTTTCTTCAGCAGAACAGCAGCCGGCGGCGTCTTCGTGATGAACGTGAAGGATCTATCCTCAAAAACCGTAATCACGACCGGGATGATAAGACCAGCCTGCGATTTAGTTCTTTCGTTGAATTCCTTACAAAAGCCCATGATGTTGACACCGGCCTGACCGAGGGCAGGACCTACCGGAGGAGCCGGATTAGCTTTGCCAGCCATAACCTGAAGCTTTACGATTTTCGCAACTTTTTTAGCCATTGTAGTTTTCACCTCCTAAAAAGAATAACTTGTTGGTTCCGGTCAAAGCTTTTCGACCTGATCGAAACCAAGGTCAATCGGAGTCTCTTCCACGAGAACCTTGAGACGCGCTTTTTCCTCGTCAATCTCGGTAACCGTGCCCGTATAGTTCTCAAAGACACCCGTATTGATGCGAACCACATCCCCGATTGCCACATCGAGCTCGGGTTTATGTTCTTCTTCGCCCATGGATTTCAGAATACGTTTTGCCTCAGCATCAGTAAGCGGTATCGGATGTTTCTCGGAACCGACAAAACCGGTTACACCGGTGGTGTTGCGCACAACGTACCAGGAATGTTCGTCGACGATCATGTCGACCAGCACATACCCGGGGAAGACCTTCCGCGGAACGACCTTTTTCTTGCCGTCCTTGATTTCGACCTCATCCTCAACGGGTACAACCACATTGAAGATCATGTTGCCCATGTTGGCCGTATGGATGAGACGCTCAAGGTTAGCCTTGACCTTATTCTCATAACCCGAATACGTATGGATAACGTACCAGGCTCTGCCAGGATTATCCTGACGAAGATCCATCTCGTCTTTATCTGCCATGCTCTTTCACCCAGCTTACCTTAAAATGATGTGGAACAATCTCGCGAAGAATGTGTCACAGATCCAGATCAAAGCACAGACGACGGCTACGGCAATGCCAACGACACCCGTATACGTCACGACCTCTTTTCTCGTGGCCCAGGACACCTTTTTCATCTCTGCGACTACTTCGTCCAGGAACTTCTTCACAATCACTTCACATCCCCGTTCGTACCGCGAACCGCGCTCTTACTTCGTTTCCTTATGCACCGTATGCTTCTTGCAGAACTTGCAGTACTTATTGAACTCCAGACGATCCGGGTTGTTCTTCTTGTTCTTGTTGGTGCGGTAGTTGCGGCTATGGCACTCCGTGCACTCCAACGTGATATTGTTGCGCATCCTTTATTACACCCCTTACGTTGCAAAAGTTGACCTTTTCATAATGTCACTAATACAATTTATCACACTTGCAAAAGCCTGTCAACAAAATTTCCTTGACAAAACAAAATCTTTTTCCCAAGGAAGCGGACTGGTTCGTGACATAAATAAAACCCCTGCAAAGGGGTCATGGAACAAAATTGGTGGCGGCACAGAGATTTGAACTCCGGACACTGCGGGTATGAACCGCATGCTCTAGCCAACTGAGCTATGCCGCCGTATATTATGGAGCTGATAACCAGGATTGAACTGGTGACCTTATCCTTACCAAGGATACGCTCTACCGACTGAGCTATATCAGCAACTTTCCATTTGGTTGCGGGGACAGGACTTGAACCTGTGACCTTCGGGTTATGAGCCCGACGAGCTACCGACTGCTCCACCCCGCGATGATACAGATAAAATCTGTTCTCTATATGTAAATAATGGAATTATCATTTGGTTGCGGGAACAGGACTTGAACCTGTGACCTTCGGGTTATGAGCCCGACGAGCTACCGACTGCTCCATCCCGCGATATCGTCGCGCACCGGAGTAGTAACCCCGGCTGACAAGAAGTAATTATAGAGCATATTAAGCATCATGTCAACACCTTTTCTAAAAAAAAATAAAAAAGGGTGAATTGCAACTCTAAGTGTCACAAATTATTTTGCCTTTGAAACAGCATACATTTCATTGGCAGATTTCCCTGAAAACAGCTTTCTTGGATAATTGTTCATAAAATCTTCTATCGTTTGTACGAAAGCATCTGTATAATCCCCGATGTCTCTTCCCTTTGGGATAAACCGCCGAATGAGACGGTTGTTGTTTTCGTTGCTCCCTCGTTCGTATGAACAGAAGCTGTGCGCATAAAAGTAAGGTATTCCCATTCCTTCAAAGTAGTCTGCATTCATGAATTCCGAACCGTTGTCGCTCGTTATCGTTTTGAAATCCTCTTTGCTGTACGCACCGCTGCTCAGGACTTCCCCGAAGGTCCGGACCATGCTTTCCATGCTTTTGTCTGGCATCTTCCGCACGATTTTCCGGCGTGTCTTCCTCTCTGTGAGAACCAGCAGACATGCCTTGCTCTTCACTTTCCCCACCACGGTATCCATTTCCCAGTGCTCGCATTCTTCCCGTCTATCAATTTCCGGCGCTCTTTCATCAATGCTTCTTCCCCCCCCCGCTTCGCAATCCGTTTCTTCTGTGGGGCATATGCCTTCTTCCGCCGATAGTTCGGCAGATCTTCACTCTTCAACCGCAGGAAAAGACCGTGGTGGATATAATTGTACAGGGTTTTCAGGCAGAACGGTATCTTGAAACGTTTCCTCAGCTGTTCCAGTGCTGCATATGGCGAGCAGTGCTTCTCTTTTATGAGCACTTCTATCGCTTCGGCAAGTTCCCTCTCTTTGCCAATCTTCAGCGCGCCCTGCCTGGCGCGCTGTTTCGCCTCATACCGGGTCTGTGCGGCTTCTGCCGAATAGGTCTGGTACATTCTCCAGTCACTGCGCTTTAAAGTGACTTCTCCGCGCCGCAGCTCCCGATAGATTGTGCGGACACTCACCTGGATTTCAGCCGCTATATCAGCGGCTTTCCACCCTTGTCTGCGAAGCGCTTCAATTTTCCCGCGCTCGATGCCTGTAAGGTGTTTGTTTTTTGTCTTGTTCTGATATAATGGAATTGCATCAGCGATTCTCCTTTGGTTAATTTTTTGTTCCAAAACAATTATACCAAAGAATCGCTGGTGTTTTTTGCTATTCAGACTGGGAAACTTTGTGCCACTTTATTTTACAATTCATATTCTATCATCCTTTCTCCTAGTTATAGAACACGATATGAGATAGCTATCGCTTACTGGATGGGGAACATAAAATAAGTATCCGGATACGGCTCATTTTTCAACGTAAAATGCCACCATTCCGTATCTAGCGGTTTGAAGTCATTGCGAATCATCGCCTCGCGCAGAATCATGCGATTTTTGAACTGCACTTCATTGATTTGTCCATTTTTCGGCTTTTTGTTGCCTTTATATTTGCCCGTGTATTTGCCTGTTTCAGGATTGCCACACCAGTCGGGATGACTTTCCACACCAAAGTGATCAAAGACGTTCCCCATATCCACCTCTTTTCCTGTCCGCATATCAAAGAGCATCAAATCCAGTGTGGAACCACGGCTGTGGCCTGACTTAGCATCAATATAGCCATCGGCGAAAAGGCGAGTCTTATCCACCTGCGGATAAAAATACTCCTTCATACGTTTGTCGCCAAGATTCTCCGCCCAAGCGACAAAATTATCAACAGCCATCTGTGGCCGGTACGCATCGTAAACCTTCAACCGATAGCCCTGCTTTACCACATCATCAGAAACTGCCCGCAATGCCTTGGCCGCCTGTCTTGTCAAAAACATACGCGGAGCCTGATAGCCTGCAATGCGATCTCCTACAAAGTTATAGGTGAAATAATAACGCGGTTCCAAAATGACATCCGGCACCGCCTCCGATAGCTCCACAAAACCGGAACTATTGGCAGGATTTACCTTTGTCACGATAACGAGCGACCCCTGTGGTGCCTGTTCGGCACGGACCTCTGGAACAGCCATAGTAAGCGCAATAGTCATACTTGCAGCAATTAATAATCCCTAAATCACTTTACTGAGTTTTGTTTGCATCCTAAAAACCTCCCTATTTACTTCAGATACTTATTCTCCAACGTCTTCATGGTACCATCCATGCGCAGTTCTGCCAGAACAAAATTGATATAATTCAGCCATTCCTGGTCCCCCTTAGCCATGAGTATGCCGCAGGAGTGGCGTGTAAACGGCTCATTTATCAGCGGTGCGGCCAGCCGCTTATCGCTTCTGACATAATGCGCCGCCTCCACGGTTTCCGTAATCATGATGTCTGCCTTGCCTTCAGCAATCTGGCGTGGAATGTCAGCATTCTCATTGTGCACAATGAGCTGCACATGTTTCAGATTGGCATGAGCAAATTTTTCGTTCGTGCCGCCGGGATTTATCATTACCCGCACATCCGGTTTGTCAATATCTGAAAGACTTTTAAAACGCTTGGCATCTTTCTGGCGGCAGAGAATTGTTTTTCCGAACATCCCCTCTCCATAGGCATCGGACATGGCCATGATCTTTTCCCGATTGAAGTTGCGGGAAATGCCGCATAGGGCAATATCGAATTTATCTGCTTGTGTGTCGGCCGCAAGGGTTGGCCAGGTTGTCGGCACATATTCGATTTTCACCCCCAAGGACTCGGCAATCAGCTTGGAAATCTCGGCATCTATCCCTTCATATTTCCCCGTCTCCAGGTTCCGATACGACATGGGGATATAATCCCCCGTTGTGCCAATGCGAATAGTTCCCCTCGCCAAAATATCTTCCAAATGTCCCGCGGAGGCAATCCCCAGCGGCAAAAGCATAACTACCGTAAAACACAAGGTCAACAATACCCTCTCGATTATTCTCATTGTCATAGCCCCCCTCTCTTGTATGTCATCGGACAATCTTCTTATTTTTCTTCAAGATTCAATTCTACACCAGCTGTTGACACTCCCCATGCCTAAAGGCAGGGGATTCTTGGTTCGACGACCACTGCGCCGCCTCCGAGGAATTGGCGTCTTACACGATCTCCCCAAGCGTGAATTCCCGTGTGCCCCACGGTATGTTCTATTTCCGTTCATGCAACTTTGGATTTGTCTTCCAAAGCCTTGCGCAGGATGTTCTTTGCGGCATTCACATCTCTGTCGTGATGGGTTCCGCATGCTGGGCAATCCCATTCGCGGACGCTCAAATCCTTTGTCAGTGGATTCTGACAACCGCAGACGGAGCAAGTCTGACTTGACGGGTAGAACGTATCAACTTGGAGCAGTTCGCCGCCGTGTCGTTCTGTCTTATACGACAGCTGACGAAAAAATTCGCTCCAGCTCACATCTGAGATGGACTTCGCGAGTTTATGATGCCGCAGCATTCCCTTGATGTTCAGATGTTCTACGGCTACTGTTTGATTTTCACGAGCAAGCCGTGTCGATATCTTGTGAAGGAAATCCCTGCGAATATTTGCGATACGTTCATGGACGCGAGCAACACGGACACGCGCTCTTTCACGATTCACTGATCTCGACATCTTTCGGGAAAGCCGCCGCTGCTCTCGGCGGAGCTTGCGCTGGAGCTTCTTCAGTGGATGTGGGTTCTCTACGGTATCGCCGTTGCTATCCGAATAGAATACCTTCAACCCAACGTCAATACCAATCTGCTTGCCATCGTTTGGGCAGGACAAGGATCCTTTTTCTGCTTCGACACAAAGCGAAACGTAGTATTTGCCTGAGGCAGCCCGGCTTACCGTGGCAGAGAGAATCCGGCCATCGAAGTCACGGCTCTGCTTGATTCTCACAAGACCGATCTTCGGGAGCTTGATCCTCTTGTCGATGATACGGATACCGTTTGTTTGATTGCGCGTCCGGTAGGACTGGCTGTGACTATGTTTCGACTTGAAGCGCGGGTATCTTGCCCGCTTTGCAAAGAAGTTCTGAAACGCGCGGTCAAGGTTCCTCAGGGATTCCTGCAATGCCATGCTGTCCGCTTTGGACAGCCATGCAGTTTCCTCGCGCTTCTTGAGGTCAGTGAGCAATTTGCTTGTCTTGACGTAAGTCAGCGAATTGTGATTCGCTTTCCATTCGTCGCGACGCACCGCGAGGAAGTGGTTGAATACGAAACGTACACAGCCAAGCGTGCGGTTGATGAGGTTTTCCTGCGTCCTGTTCGGATAGATGCGGAACTTATAGCCCAGTGTGTACGTTTCCATTTTTCTCACTTCCTTTGCGATGTCTTTTGGCTCTCGATATACTGCTTGACGATTCCAAGCGGCGCACCGCCGACCGTAGAACAGAAATAGGAATTTGTCCAAAGTGTCGGCAGTTTCGTTGTCAGCCAATGAAATTCCTGTCTTAGTATCCTCGACGTTTTGCCCTTGATTGTCTTCACTGCTTTGTGAATTCCGAATTGCGGATCTACCTCCAAAAGCAGATGTACATGGTCTGGCATGATTTCCATCTCGATGACCTCAAAGTGGTTTTCGGCCGCGATGGACTGTATGAGCTCCTTCAATCTCACATCCACACCATTTACGAGCACTTTTCGACGATACTTAGGACAGAATACAATGTGATATTTACAGGAATATACGATGTTACGGTTTGAATGATATACTCTGTTCATACTTGTATTATATTATACTTTAATAGTTAATACAAGTATGAAGGAGGAAAAAGTTGTCCGCCTTCAATTGCTTACGCAAATTCGGCGGACGCGCCTTGTATCCCCAACCCTAAAGGGCGGGGTTTTACGGCGCTTTCGATAAAAAAGTAGTATCTTTTCACGCTCAATTAGTGTAAGATGTTTGTAGTGGCACATAGCTCCTCCTGGGATCTGGGTTGTTGTTGCAAACACCATTATACCAGAAGTCTATGTGTCATTTCTTTATTTTGTTGCACTTACATTGTAAATCCGCCTTCCAAAACAATTATACCAAAGAATCGCTGGTGTTTTTTGCTATTCAGACCGGGAAACTTTGTGCCACTTTATTTTACAATTCATAAAAAAATAAAAAAAGACGGCAGGAGAATTTCTCCCGCCGCCTGCCAAGGGGCTGATTCCTGCACACAGGGTGCCTTTATTTCTTTGCTGCTTCCTCTTTCTGCTCCGGTGCCGGCGTTGGGGCATCGTCAAAGAGATAGGCATAGCGGGCCTTGAAGGCCTCCGGCGTCATGCGATACGCATTGGCAAGGCCCGGATCGTCGAGATCCTCCTTCTCCATGCGCATCATCGAGCCGCGGGCAATGCGATACTGTACGGATTTGATGTTAACCTTGCGCACGCGCGTCTTGCCCGTGGCCGGGTCTTTGATGTCCTCGAAGCGCATCGGCACGGCCTCATTGTTCTGAATGGAAATCAGAGCACCGCTGTCGCCGCGCATAAGGAACTTGACGGCCGAATAGCCGAGCGAGCGCGCGTAGTCGATATCGTAGGCAATCGGCGCCGAGCAGCGCAGCTCGTAACCGATTTCCTTATCAATGACGGAAATCTTGATGCCGATCTTCTTGACCTCAGCCAGTACGGCCTGCTTGAGGATTTCACCAAAGTCGAGCTCACTGTAGCGGATATGGCCGTGCTCGTCCATGACGACCTCGCCGAGTTTTTTGAAGTCTTCCGGCATGATCTTCTCGATGACGCCTTCGGCAATGACGGCTACGCCGTAATTCTTGCCCGTCAGGTAGCGCTTGACGATGGCACCCGTGATGATATCGACGAGCTGCTGCAGCGGGATCTTCTCCTGCGGGAACTCCTCCGGGATGATCGTGATGGCGGCACCGGCGCTGCGGCCCATGCCGAGAGCCAAGTGACCGGCCGTGCGGCCCATGGCAATCGTGAAGTACCAGCGGTTGTTCGTCGTACGCGCATCTTCCATGAGGTTCTCGATCTCCGTCGTCGCAAAGGCGCGGGCCGTCTCGAAACCGAACGTCGGCACGCCTTCCGGCAGCGGCAGATCGTTATCGATGGTTTTCGGCACATGAACGACATTGATCGTACGCCCCATCTTGCGGGCTTCTTCGGAAACGGCTGCCGAGCTGTAGGCCGTATCGTCGCCGCCGATCGTCACGAGATGCGTGACGCCGAGCTCCGTCAGTGTCTCGACGACCGTGCGCAGATCCGACTCCTTCTTCGTTGGGTTGAAGCGGGACATCTTGAGGATGCAGCCGCCCGTCATATGGATGTGGCTGATGTCCTTCGGTTCGAGGCGCACGTAGTTCTTCTCACCGCGGGCCAAGCGTGAAAAACCATCGTATATGCCAAGCACATCCCAGCCGTGACGCGTTGCTTCATTCGTGATGCCGGAAATGACACTGTTGATGCCAGGAGCCGGGCCGCCGCCACAGACGATTGCGATAACTTTCTTGATGCCGATCATGTAAATACCCCCTTGTTGAACTGAATCTATTTTCTTTATTTCGCTCTTTCCTGCCAGATTCCTGCCTGTTTCTTCGTTTTTATATAATTTTTTGACAACTTTTTCGTTAAAATAAAACTGCACCAGCCCAAAAGCTGATGCAGTCCTGTATCAGTGCCGTCCCATCTTCGAGCGGCGGCTCATATTCGTCTTGGTTCCATGCGGCTTCTGACGGCGGCTCCGGTCATTGCGGCCCTTGTGCGCGGCGCCCTTGCGGTTCGCGTATTTGGACAGCGGCTTCTTCTTCGCCTTGTGCTCCTGTCGCTTGTCCCGGATCTCCTTGAGGATCTGCTCCTGCTTCTCCTTGTGGCGGCGGCCGCGCTCCGAACGCTGCTTCTCGATGCGGCTCTTGATGCCCGACTCGATGCGGCGCAGCAGATCATACTGGCGCGCATTGACGAATGTCACGGCCTTGCCGTGCTCACCGGCGCGGCCCGTGCGGCCGATGCGGTGGATGTAGCTCTCCGCATCGTGCGGGATATCATAGTTGAAAACATGCGTCACACCTTCGATATCGAGGCCGCGCGCGGCGATATCCGTCGCACAGAGGATTTGGAGCTCCGCCTTGCGGAAACGCTTGAGGACCAGCGCGCGCTGGACCTGCGAAAGGTCGCCGTGCAGCTCATCGACGAGATAGCCGCGGGCCGCAAGTGCCATCGTCACCATATGCGCGCGCTGCTTCGTATGGCAGAACACCATGGCCAGATAAGGCTGATCCTGATTGATGAGCTCACAGAGCTTGTCGATCTTCGTCTCCTCGGTCGTATCGACGATGACTTGCTCGATGGCATCGAGCGTCACATGCTCCGATTTGACCGCGATATTCTCCGGCGTCTGCATGTAACGCAGCGAAAGCGCCTTGATGCGGTCCGGCATCGTCGCCGAAAACAGCATGAGCTGACGATCCGGCGCCGTCTCCTTGAGCAGGAGCTCCACATCCTCGATGAAGCCCAGGCGCATCATCTCATCCGCCTCATCCAGCACGACCTTGTTGACCTGAGAGAGATCAATCGTCCTGCGGCGCAGGTGATCGAGCAGGCGTCCCGGCGTGCCGATGATGAGCTGCGGATGGCGCCGCAGCTTCTGCTTCTGGCGCTCGATATCCTGCCCGCCGTAAATGACGAGCGAGGAAATGCCCGCGGCCTCCCCGACCGTCTTTGCCACCTTCGCGATCTGGATGGCCAGTTCACGCGTCGGCGTCACGACGAGCGCCTGTGCGACCTCAGCCTGCGGCTTGAGTTTCTCGATGATCGGCAGCAGGAAGGCCAGCGTCTTGCCCGTGCCAGTCTGCGCCTGCACGATGCAGTCGCGGCCGGCCCGCACGACGGGGATGGCCTGTTCCTGCACCGGCGTCGCCTCGCGGATGCCCTGATAGCGCAGGACCTCGCAGAGTTCATCCCGAATGCCTAAATCCTTGAATGTTGTCATTGCTTCTGATTATCCTTTCGCGTTATACCGTTCTTCAGGACGAAAGAACCTCCGTCCCCGTCTCCGTGATGAGGATCGTGTTCTCCCACTGGGCCGAGAGCTTCTTGTCCTTTGTGCGGACCGTCCAGCCATCGCCCTTGTCAACCACGACTTTGTACGAACCCTCGTTGATCATCGGCTCAACCGTCAGGATCATGCCCGGCACGAGCAGCATGCCCGTATCCTTCTCGCCGACATGCGGGACAAACGGCTCCATATGAAAATCCTTGCCAACGCCATGGCCGCCGAGATCCGTGACGACGGAATAGCCATTCTCATGCGCATGGGCTTCGCAGGCCGCGCCGATATCGCCGAGGAAATGCCAGGGCTTGGCTGCTGCGACGCCGAGTTCCATGCACTCCTTCGTGACGCGCACGAGCTTCTCCGCTTCAGGCGAAGCCTGGCCGACAATGTACATGCGCGAAGCATCCGCATAATAGCCGTTGAGGATCGTCGTGATATCGATGTTGAGGATATCGCCTTCCTTGAGGATGGTCTTCTGCGACGGAATGCCGTGGCAGACGACCTCATTGATGGAGATGCAGACATTCTTCGGATAGCCTTCATAATTGAGGCAGGCGGGGATGCCGCCGCGCTCGCGGATGTAGTCGGCAGCGGCCTGGTCGAGGCTCGCCGTATCCACGCCCGGCTTCACGAGCTCCGTCATGAGGTCAAGCGCACCATCGTTGATGACGCCTGCTGCCCGCACACCGGCAATATCCTTCTCATTGTTGATGATCTTCTTCGGCGGACGCACCTGACCCTTGAAGATATCGAATTTCATTTCCGAGATACGCTCGTCAAAATCCGCGTGGCACTTCTTATATTTCTTGCCGCTGCCACACCAGCATAAATCATTTCTCATCATGATGTGAAAAAACTCCTTCTTCCTTAGAATAGTCCGGCTCTTTCCGCCGATTCCTAAGTATATGGTACGTATCTATTATAGGACGGATTTCAGGATTCGTAAAACAATTTCTTGAGACTTCACGTTCCTTGACCGTACCAACGCCTTGTTATATACTAAACGGTATGTAAATTTTCTACGAGCTTGAAAGAAAAGGATGTGTCTGGATGACTAGATGGTTGAAACGAATCCTGCTGCTGCTCCTGATCGCATGCATTGGCATCGTCGGGATCTGCGCCTATCGGATGCACACAGCGGACCGGGCCGTGCCGGTGCTGAACTACCACCAGATCAATGACCGTGACCAAAACTCTCTGACCGTACAGACGGCACAATTTGAAGAAGAGATGCAGTATCTCGTCGACAATGGCTACCACGCCATCACGCCGGAAGAAATGCTCGATGCCTGGGAAAACGGCACGCCGCTTCCGGAAAAGCCTGTCATCATCACCTTCGATGACGGCTACGTCGACAACTACAAGAATGCCTTCCCGATCCTGCAGAAATACAACCTCAAGGCAACGATCTTCCTGATTTCCGATTTCATAGGCACGTACCCCAATTACATGACCTGGGGCGAAGTCGAAGAAATGCAGCAGAGCGGCCTCATCGACTTCGAGAGCCATACGCTCTCGCATCCGGAACTCGACAAAATCCCGGCCGATGAAGTCTGGACGCAGCTTTCCGCCTCCAAGCAGGCCCTCGAATGGCGGCTGAATAAGCCGATTCGCTTCATCGCCTACCCCTGCGGCTCCTATGACCAGGAACTCGAGCGCATGACAAAGGAGGCCGGCTACCGCGCTGCCTTCACCGTGCACTACGGTCTGGCTTCCCCCTCGGAGAATCCCTTCGTCCTCGACCGCGTGCCGATTTTCGGCTGCACGACGCATCAGTTCCTGCGCTTCCGCCTGCGCCTTGAGTACGCGCCGATTTTCGCGCCGCTCGACGCGCTGAGCCGCAGCCTCGTTAAGGACGGCCATACGATTCTCGCAAAATTCGTCCCGGCACCATAACATCCGTACAAAAAAGACTCCCGCATGATTGCTCATGCAGGAGTCCTTTTTATATGGCAACTTGTGTCAGACGCACAAGTTTAATCTTCCACCGTCGCCTTGACCTGCGTCGTGAAGGTGAAATCATGTCCATCGTAGCCGATCTCGACGGTATCGCCTTCCTGCACGTCGCCGCGGATAATCTTCTTGGAGAGTGCCGTTTCAACCGTATGCACGAGCAGGCGGCGCAGCGGACGGGCACCGAAGTTCGGGTCGAAGCCCTGATTGGCAAGTGCCGTCAGAGCCTCATCGGTCCAGGCAAGGGAAATCTTGACCTGACGCTCCAGGCGTTCGCCGAGGCTCTTGAGCATGATGGCGGCAATCTTCTTGACCTGTTCCTTCTCGAGGGCCTTGAAGACGATGATGTCATCGACACGGTTGAGGAATTCCGGACGGAAGTAATCCTTGAGGATATCCTTGACCGCAACCTTTGCCTCCTCATAGCTCTTGTTGAGGATCTCATGCGAGCCGAGGTTCGACGTCATGATGATGACCGTGTTCTTGAAGTTGACGACACGGCCCTTGCCATCCGTCAGGCGGCCATCGTCGAGGATCTGCAGCAGCACGTTGAAGACATCGCGGTGTGCCTTCTCGATCTCATCGAGCAGGATGACGCTGTACGGACGGCGGCGCACGGCTTCCGTGAGCTGCCCGCCTTCATCGTAGCCGACGTAGCCCGGAGGCGCGCCGATGAGACGCGATACGCTGTGCTTCTCCATGTACTCCGACATATCGATGCGGATCATGCTGCGCTCATCATCGAAGAGGGCTTCTGCCAGCGTCTTTGCGAGCTCCGTCTTGCCAACGCCCGTCGGGCCGAGGAAGATGAACGAACCGATTGGGCGGTTCGGGTCCTTGATGCCGGCACGCGCGCGCAGGATGGCTTCGCTGACGGCCTTGACGGCTTCATCCTGGCCGACGACGCGGTCGTGCAGCACATCTTCAAGATGCAGCAGCTTCTCGCGTTCGCCCGTCAGCATCTTCGTCACAGGGATACCCGTCCAGCGGCTGACGACCTTGGCGATGTCCTCCTCGCCGACTTCCTCCTTGAGCAGGCGGTCGTCCTTGGATTTGGCCGCGATGATCGCTTCTTCCTCCTTGAGTTTCTTCTGGAGTTCCGGCAGCTTGCCGTACTTGAGTTCCGACATGCGGTTGAGGTCGTACGCACGCTCGGCTGCTTCCATCTCGCTGTTCACGCCGTCAATTTCCTTCTTGATGGCGCGCACGCGCAGGATGGCATTCTTTTCCGTCTCCCACTGCTTCTTGAGTTCCGCTTCCTGCTGCTGCAGGTCAGCCTTCTCTTTCGTGATGCGGGAGAGCTTCTGCTGCGAAGCTTCATCCGTCTCCTTCTTGAGTGCCTGCTCCTCGATCTCCAGCTGCATGATCTTGCGGCGGATCTCATCGAGCGGCGCCGGCATGGATTCAATCTCCGTGCGCAGCTTGGCAGCGGCTTCATCGACGAGGTCGATGGCCTTATCCGGCAGGAAACGGTCGGAAATGTAGCGGTCGGAAAGCGTGGCGGCTGCGACGAGCGCCGCATCACGGATGCGCACGCCATGATGAACTTCGTAACGTTCCTTGAGGCCACGCAGGATTGAGATCGTATCCTCGACACTCGGCTCACCGACCATGACCGGCTGGAAGCGGCGCTCGAGAGCCGTATCCTTCTCGATGTACTTGCGGTATTCGTTGAGCGTCGTCGCGCCAATGCAGCGCAGCTCGCCGCGCGCCAGCATCGGTTTCAGGAGATTGCCGGCATCCATGGCGCCTTCCGAGGCACCGGCACCGACGACCGTATGAAGCTCATCGATGAAGAGCAGGATCTGTCCTTCCGACTTGGCAATCTCATTGAGTACGTTCTTCAAGCGTTCCTCGAATTCGCCACGGTACTTCGCACCGGCGATCAGAGAACCCATATCGAGTGAGAACAGCGTCTTGTTCTTGAGGGATTCCGGTACATCGCCCGCCACGATGCGGCGTGCGAGGCCTTCGACGATGGCCGTCTTGCCGACACCCGGCTCACCGATGAGCACCGGGTTGTTTTTCGTCCGGCGCGAAAGGATCTCGATGGTGCGGCGAATCTCCTCGTCGCGGCCGATAACCGGATCGAGCTTGCCGGCACGCGCCGCAGCCGTCAGATCGCGGCCGAATTTCTCGAGGGATTTATAGCCCTCTTCCGGATTATCCGTCGTGACATTCTGTTTGCGGTTCTTCTTGATGGAAGCCTGGATGGCAGATTTCGTCAGATGGAACTGACGGCAGATATCCTGCACCTCGCTGCTGCCGTCCGTCACAAGGGCCAGCAGCAGATGTTCCGTCGAAACGTAATCGTCCTTCATGGATTTGGCATATTCCTCGGCGCGGCCGAGCACGCGGACCATGTCCATGCCCATGCCGAGGCGGTCCGTGCCCTTGACACTCGGGATCTTCGCGAGTTCCTGCTCGAGTCTTGCCTTGAGCATCGGTAGATCTGCCTGGCATTCCTCAAAGATCGTCGCGAGCAGCCCCTCAGGTTCCTTGGCCAGTGCCAGGAGCACATGGGCCGACGTGATTTCCTGATGATATTTCATGGCCGCGATCTGCTGAGCGGATTGCAGGGCCGCCAGCGTCTTGGCTGTGTATTTTTCTTGTCCCATAATCGTATCCTCCATAATCGCTCTGTCTGATTTTCTGATTCTTGCGGAGCGGCTTTCGTCCGTTCCTGAATCTTATTATAGCGCAATAAGTCAAAAAGTCAAATACTTTTTCGACTTTTTGACTTATTTTTTCAAAATTTTTTTGGAGGGCAATTCACAGGCAAAAAGCTCAGGATTTTCGCCAGATGGACACCATCTCTTTCGCTGCCCGGCCGGGATTTTCAGCTCCCGCCACGGCGCTGACCACGAAGAAACCTTCGACGCCTGTCGCCTTGAGTGCAGGCAGATCGCAGGCCTTGACGCCGCCGCCCACAACGACGGGCACCGGGCTGATGCGGTGAAGCTCCGTGAGCTCTTCAAAGCTCCGCGTGATCACGCGCCCATCGGCCCCGCGGCCGCAGTCGCGCTTCGTCGGCGTCTCGTGCAGCGGCCCCGCGCCAAAATAATCGATATCGGATGTATCGGCATGGCGGACGTAATCGAGAAGCTCATTCGTGCGGGCGGAGAGGCCGATGACCCCGCGCTCGCCAAGATACTTGCGGCAGACACTCACGGGCACATCGCTCTGCCCCACATGGATGCCATCCACCTTGATGCCCTGCTCACGTGCGGCCAGCACGACATCGAGACGATCATCGACAAGCAAGGCCACCGCGTCCTCCTTGTGGAGCTCCTGCAGCACGCAAGCCGTCTCGCCGCACAGATTTATGAGCTCCCTTGCCGATGCCGTCTTGGAACGCAGCTGCAGGCACGTAAAGCCGTGGCTGACCGCCGCGCGGATAACCTCTGGCACCGGCCGCCCGAGTGTGTTCTCCGGCCCCACGACAAAGTACGCGGAGATATCGAGTCGTTCACGCATATTCACTTCGCATCGCTTCCTTCCTGATTTTCCTGATTCACCTGATTCGCCTTTGCCATGGCAATCTTTTTCTCCATGCGTTCCAGCTTGCCATGCATCATATCCTGATAACCCGGACGGATGTCCGCCTTCAGGACCACCTCCGTGCGGATACCGCGGTCGGCCAGCACCATCGTGGCCTTCTTCACCACGGCCATCACCTCATCCCATTCGCCTTCGATCTCCGTGAACATCGAATTGGTGCGGTTCGGCAGTCCCGATTCCCGGATGACCTGCACGACCTCGCCGACATAAGACGACATTTCCTCACCGGTCCCGCACGGAGCAATGGCCACCGCAATCAGCGCATTCATCGTAAAGCCCCCTTTTCATGCCATCGATTCATATCATATAGAACGGATTGTCCGCAATCTCCTCGGGCTTTGCCTGATAGAGCTCATCGAGGAAATAAGCGGCGAAAGTACCCGGTCCGCCGGCACGCTGTTCGGCTTTCTTTCCGGCGAAATTGTATGCCTGCACAGCCGCCAGCGCCGCGAAAAATGGCGTGGTCACAGCGGCGTAGACGGCTGCCACGCCGCCGAGAGAGCATCCGGCACCCGTGACCTTCGTGAAAAGCTCTGAGCCGCCCTCGCTCATGACCGTTGTCGTGCCGTCCGTCACGAGATCAAGGGGGCCCGACACGGCCGTGGCACCGCCTGTGAAGCGGGCCAGCGATTCGGCCGCCAGCTTTGCCTCGCGCACGCTGTCCGTCGCATCGACGCCGCGCACGCCGTCAGCCGCCATGCCCGAATCGAGCTGCCAGAGATTCGCGAGCGCGATGATTTCCGACGCATTGCCGCGCACGATGGCCGGCGGCGTCTGGCGGAACGCGAGCAAAAGGTCCCGCCGCATGCCGCCGAGTCCGATGCCGACGGGGTCGAGCACCCAGGGATGGTGATGATCAGCCAGGCTGTGCGCCGTCAGCGGCAGCGTCTTCTCGTAGATGGGCAACAGCGTCCCCATGTTGATGTACATGGCACTGCCGAGAGCCGCCATGCCCGTCCCTTCATCGGGCAGATAGACCATGGCGGCTGAACCGCCGGCCGCCAGCTGCGCATTCGCCACGAAATTGATTGTCACCGAATTCGTGATGGATGGCACGAGCGGCGTCGTCTCCTTCGCCTTGCGGACGGCCAGGAGAATGCCCTGCTTGATTTCTTCCAGTTCCATATCTATCACCATTGCCTTTCTTTCTCCAGGAGACCCGGCGTCAAAAAGAGCCCGCCTGCCGGCGAGCTCCGAATTTCTTTGCTCCCTTCGCGAGTCTTGACTCCACAGGTTCTAAGGGTCAGGCCATGCCTTCTCAACACCGAGGTGTACCCCTGCAAATAATCGATATGCGATTTTACTTGACGTCTGCCTTCTTGCCGGCAGGCGCGGCGTTTTCATTGGCCGTGCCGGCCTTGATATCGCGCGCACTGGCCAGGATCTCAGCGGGGACCTGCACATCCTCGAGCTCGTTGAAGTCACGGCCCTTGAGGCTCAATTCCACCGTGCTGTTTTCGAGAGCCTTGCGGTACGAATCCTTATCCTCGCGCGTCATATCGCTGCGCTTCAGATAGATGAGCCCCGCCTTGCGGATGGGCTCCGTCAGATTGGCGTGGAAATCCGTCAGCGTGTTCTTCTCCTCATCGATGGTCACCGTATACGTGAAATCCGGCACATTCTTAAGGATTGACTCCAGCGTTTTCTGCATGTCGGCATTGGCGAGGTTCGGGTGCTCATTCTCGAGATAGAGCTTGCCGAGGGCCTTGCCATCCACCGTCACGAGGTACGTCTGTGCCGCTCCTTCCTTCACGTCAAACTGCACATCCTTCGCAAAATCCATGAAGCCGTTGCGGAAAGCCGCCGTCCAGAACCCGTTGACCGTCTTGTCCATCGGCTGGCGCTTCGTCACGGATTTCTCCCATTCGCCATGGCCGAGACGGCAGTAAAAGGCCGTGGCCTGCTCCGTCTCGCGGATGTAGTAGGCGAGATCGCGCTCAAATTCCGGCGCGCCCGGCAGCGAAAAACCGATGGCCATCTGCCCCTTTGCGCGCGTGTACGGCTCGGATACAAATGAGATGCCGCTCGTAAGCGTGGCACTGCCCTTCGGCGTCGTCGCCACCAGCGACAAATCATACGTCCCGTTCTTGACTTCTGCCAATTGATCGAAAGCCTTATCCAGCGAAGCCCTGGCATCGAGCGGCACCACCGTTTCGGCAGGCGCTGCTGCCGGTGCTGACGGTTCAGCCGTTGCCACGGGTTCTGCAGCTACAGGTGCCATCGAGGCTTCCCCATAGGGAGCCAGCCACAGGGACAGTGCCAGCAAAGCAGCGGCCATCCCCTTTCTCTTGGACATCATAAGGCATCTTCCTCCTCCCGGTTCCAGTCAGCGGCCATCATGCAGACAGGCAGCAGCTGGAATAGTCTTCCCCATTACGGGATGTTTCTTTATGTTATTCCCCGGTACCGGGCAAAAATCCTGCTTGCTGCACATGATTTCTAAAAGAAACCCAAACGATTTCCAAGAGGTGCTAAAAAAGTGCTTAGATATTCAGGAAAGATGCGCGAGGAAGTTCTGCATCATCGTCTTCCCCGTCGGCGTCAGGATGGATTCCGGATGGAACTGGATGCCCTCGATGTCCATCTCCTTGTGGCGCACGCCCATGATTGTGCCATCGTGCAGCTCACTCGTGACTTCGAGGCAGTCGGGCAGCGTCGCACGGTCGATGATCAGTGAATGATAGCGGCCGACCTCGATATCCTGTGGCAGGCCGGCATAGAGCCCCTTGCCGTTGTGGTGCAGCGGCGATACCTTGCCGTGAATAATCTTGCCCGCGCGCACGACCTTGCCGCCGAAGACCTCGCCGATGGCCTGATGGCCAAGGCAGATACCGAGAATTGGCACCTCGCCGCCGAGCTCGCGAATCACATCCTCGCTGATGCCGGCGTCCTTCGGCACGCCGGGCCCCGGCGAGATGACAATGCCCTCGTAGCCGCGACGCCGGACCTCCTCCACCGTCGTCTTGTCGTGGCGGATGACCTCGACCTCGGCCCCAAGCTCCGACAGGAGCTGGTAAACGTTGTACGTAAAGGAGTCGTAGTTATCTAAAAGCAACAACATCGTTTTCCACCTCCTCTACGACCTCAAACAACGCCTTTGATTTCTGCAGGATTTCCTGGTATTCCTTTTCGGGAACAGAGTCGGCGACGATGCCGGCCCCCGACTGGATGATGGCGGTGTCGTCGTTCTCGATGCGCATCGTGCGCAGCGTGATGCACATATCCATGTTGCCGCAGAAATCCATGTAGCCGACCGTACCCGAATACGAATTGCGCGGCACGGGCTCAAGCTCATGGATGATCTCCATGGCGCGCAGCTTCGGCGCGCCGCTGACCGTCCCCGCGGGGAACGTCGCCTTGAGCACATCCATCGGCGTATACCCCTGCTTGAGCTTGCCTACGACCTCCGACACCATGTGCATGACATGGCTGAAATACTCGACCTGGCGCAGCTTCGTCACGCGCACGCTGCCCGGCTCGCTGATGCGGCCGATATCGTTGCGCGCGAGATCGACAAGCATCGAGTGTTCCGCACACTCCTTGACATCCTTCTGCAGGCCCTCCGCGAGCGTCTTGTCCTCCTGCGGATTCCTGCCGCGGCGGCGCGTGCCGGCAATCGGGTATGTGTAGACCGTATCGCCCGACACCTTGACGAGCATCTCCGGCGAAGCGCCGACGAGCTTCACGCGGCCGAAATTGAAGTAGAACATGTACGGCGAGGGATTGACCTGACGCAACCGGCGATAGAAGTCAAAGCAGGGCTTCGTAATCTTCTCGCGGAACTGGCGCGACGGCACGACCTGGAAGATATCACCCGCGAAGATATGCTCCTTGGCCTTGCGGATGGCTGCAAGGAAATCCTCGGGGGCCTGGCCGAATTTCTTGAGGAAGTCGACCTTTTCCCGGCGTTTAGCCGCTTTTTTCTCCTGTTTCGGCAGCGGCGCCGAGAGCCGTTCTTCAAGGGATGCGATCTTGGCGGCGACGGCATCGTACGCCTCGTCGATGTCGCGTCCATCGACATCGGCCAGGCAGACGAGCCTGGCGCGGTTGCGCAGTGCGTCGTAGACGACGAGCACACGGCAGATCATGAACTGCCCCAAAAGTTCTTCCTCGCCTAAATCCATGCCGCGCACGCGGTCGAACGTTGCGACGATATCGTAGTTGAGATAGCCGACCATGCCGCCGTTGGCGAGCGGCAGCGACGGATCTTCGACGGCCGGGCGGAAATTCTTCATGTACGCCTTGATGGTGTCGACGGGCGCGCCGTCGATGCACTTCATCAGGTCATTCTCCTTGATCATCAGCTTGTTGCGAAAGACCTGCAGCCGGGCAAACGGCTCAGCACCGATAAAGGAATAGCGGCCGAACTGCTGATGCGTCGTATCGACGGATTCGAGGATAAAGCCCTTCTTTTCGCCGACAAGCTTGTAATAAACGGATACCGGCGTATCCATATCCATGTTGATCTCTTTGGTGACGGCGATGAGATTCGTCTCCGCCGCGAGCTTATGGAACGCCTCCCGTGATGGTTTCAGCTCCATGATGACCCCTTCCTTTCAGGCTTTCCGGGCATATGCCTTGTCGAGTGCCGCACGCATGTCGCGGATGAGCTGCACGGCTTCCTCCATCTTGCCATCGAGCAGGCGCTTGACGACGGCACTGCCAACAATCACGGCATCGCTCTTGGCGGCAGCCTCGACGGCCGCTTCCGGTGAACCGATGCCGAAGCCGACAGCCAGCGGCGTGTCCGTAAACCGGCGGGCCTTCTCACAGACCTTGCCGATCGTCGAATAATCGATTTTCTTGACGCCCGTAACGCCGTTGTTCGAAACGCAGTAGATGAAACCCGTCGCGCCCTTGCACGTCTCCGCCATGCGCGCTTCCGTCGTGCCTGGCGTGATGAACTCAGTCAGATGGAAGTCATGCGCCGCGCAGATTCTGCGCATTTCGCCCGACTCCTCATGCGGCACATCGGGAACGATGACGCCGTCCATGCCCGCAGCCTTGAAATCCGTGACGAATTTCTCAAAGCCGTAATGGTACATGTTGTTGATGTAACCCATGCCGATCAGCGGGATATCCGAGAACGTGCGGATCTTGCGGACAATCTCGAGTTCCTTCTTGAGCGTCATGCCGTTCCTGAGAGCCACAACCGAAGCCGTCTGGATGACGGGACCGTCGGCCATCGGATCGGAGAACGGCAGGCCGAGCTCGATGACATCGGCACCGGCGGCCTCCGCCTGCTTCACAGCCTCGATGGTCGTTTCGACATCCGGCGCGCCAGCCGTGATATAGATGAAGATTCCTTTTTTGCCGGCTGCCTTGAGAGCGGCCATTTTTTTATCCAAACGCGTGCTCATTACTCAATCTCCTCCCCGAGAACCTTTGCTACCATCTGTACATCCTTGTCGCCGCGGCCCGAGAGCGTGACGACAACCGTCTCGTCCGGACTCGTCGTCGGCATCAGATTCTCGAGGTACGCGAGTGCATGCGAACTCTCCATGGCGGGGATGATGCCCTCGATCTTCGAGAGGCGCTGGAACGCATCGAGTGCTTCCTGGTCCGTGACGGATACGTACTTGACGATGCCGGCATCCTTATAATAGGAATGTTCCGGTCCGACACCCGGATAATCAAGGCCTGCCGAGATGGAGTATGCCTCGACGACCTGGCCGTCCGGATCCTGCAGCAAATAGCTGAAAGCACCGTGCAGGATGCCCGGCTCGCCGGCCCCCGACAGCGTCTTGGCATTATCGGTCGGCGCTTCACCGCGGCCACCGGCCTCGACGCCGAACTTCTTGACAACCGGGTCATTGCGGAAGTCGTAGAACGTGCCGATGGCATTGCTGCCGCCGCCGACGCAGGCGATGAGGTAGTTCGGCAGGCCGCCGATCTTCTCCATCATCTGCGCACGAATCTCCTCGCCAATGACCTTCTGGAAGTCGCGCACGATCGTCGGATATGGATGCGGACCGACGGCAGAACCGATGATGTAATGCGTATCCGTGATATTCGTCGCCCAGTAGCGGATGGCCTCACTCGTCGCATCCTTGAGCGTTCCCGTCCCCGAGGAAACCGGGATGACCTTGGCGCCGAGCAGCTTCATGCGGAAAACGTTGAGCTTCTGACGTTCCACATCGAGCGCACCCATGAATACATGGCACTCCATGCCGAAAAGCGCGGCGACCGTCGCCGAAGCGACGCCGTGCTGACCGGCGCCCGTCTCCGCGACGATGCGCTTCTTGCCCATGCGCTTGGCGAGCAGCGCCTGGCCGAGCGCGTTGTTGATCTTGTGCGCGCCCGTGTGCAGGAGGTCCTCACGCTTGAGGAAGATCTTCGCACGGCCGTAATGTTTCGTGAGCTTCTCGGCGTAATACAGATTCGTCGGACGGCCGGCATATTCGCGCAAGTAACTCTTGAATTCCTCCTGGAACTCCGGATCATCCTTGTATTTTGCATAAGCGGCCTCCAGCTCGTTGAGAGCCGGCATTACGATTTCCGGGACATACTGTCCGCCATAAGCTCCAAATCTGCCTTTCGTATTCATGTATATCTTCCTTTCCATTCTTACCATCTGTTTTATGCACGGGCCTTGACACCGGCAAAGGCCCGCGTCTGCGCGGCGACATCATCGGCCCGCACAAGACCCTCCCCGACGAGGATGCCCTGGCAGCCCGCATCAGCCAGCCGCTGGGCATCATCCAGCGTGAAGATGCCGCTCTCGCTGATGAGCGTCCGCTCGCGGTCCGCATACGGCAGGAGCTCCATCGTCTGCTCGATCGACGTCGTAAAGCTCACGAGGTTGCGGTTGTTGATGCCGATGAACTCAGCCGGCGTCGCGAGCGCTGCCTCCATATCACGGCGGTCATGAACCTCGACGAGTGCATCCATGCCGAGGCTCCAAGTTGTGTAGAGGAAGGACTTGAGCTGCTCCGGCGTCAGGATGCGCGCGATGAGCAGGACGGCGTCGGCGCCGAGCAGCCTGGCCTCGTAGATCTGATACGGATCGATGATGAAATCTTTCCGCAGAAGCGGCAGCTTCACCTCGCCGCGGACCTTGCGGAAATCCTCATTGCAGCCGAGGAAATGCGGGTCCGTATGCACCGAGAGCATCGCGGCACCGTTGTCCTCGTAGATATGTGCGAGCTCCTCCACCGTGTACCTCCGGCACAGGCGGCCCTTGGCCGGGCTCTGCAGCTTGCACTCGGCAATGAGGTTCCATGGCTTCGCCTTGAACGCCTGCGCCATGCGGAAGGACGCCGGCGAGAGGCCCCGTTTCACCTCCGCAAGCGGCAGCTCCTGCTTGGCCGCCGCCACGATATCGCGTTTCTTCGCCACGATCTCAGCTAATATATCCCGCAATGTCAATTCCTCCCATTCCATGCTGCTACCTTCTGCATGAAGGAGCGTATCTTGTCGACTGATTTCTCTTTGTGCACCTCGAGGCTGCCCGAGACATCGACGCCGTACGGCTGGAAAATCTCCGCCGCCTCGGTGACATTTGCCTCGCTGATGCCACCGGCTATCAGTACCGGCTTCTCGACGGCCCGAATCTCCGCTGCGGCACGCTGCCAGTCAAAGGACTCACCCGTGCCGCCCGCCTGTCCCGGCCGGTACGCATCGACGAGGATGAACTCCGCCGGGAAATCATTGGCGGCCGCGGCCGAGAAACCGTCGCCGTACCGGTAAGCCTTGATGACGGGCCGGTTCAGCCGCCTGACGTACGCTGCATCCTCGTGACCGTGCAGCTGGATGTAATCGAGCCCGGCCTCATCCGCCGCCGCACAGACCTTTGCAGGCTCTTCATCGACGAAGACCCCGACCTTCCTGGCCCGATGAACCGTGCGTCCGATGACGGCGGCCTCAGCCGGCGTCACGAAGCGGTGACTGTCCGGCCAGAAGATGAAACCGATGAAATCCGCCCCCGCCTCATCGGCAGCCCGTGCCGCCGCTTCTGTCTTCATGCCGCATAATTTCGCTCGAAGCATCCTGCCATCTCCTCATCTGTATCCCATAAACATAAAAAACCCCGCCTGACAGATTCGTTTTCTGCCTGACGGGGCGAATATTCGTTTCGCGGTGCCACCCGAATTCAACAGCAGCCACTGCTGTTCTTCTCATCCGGTACGGGAACAAAGTCCGATACCGTAGCCCGATAACGGGGGCAGCCGTCCCAGCCTACTTCCTCACGGGTTCGGTGGGCTCTCGCAGGACCATTCACAAGGCATATCGCGCCGGACCTTGCACCAGCCGCCGGCTCGCTGAAGGGATAGAGACCTTGCTACTATTTCCTGTTCGATGATTTCATCTGTAACACTGTTAACTTGTTGATGGGTCTTATATTACACGCATCTTTTTGCCTTGTCAAGGGTTTATTCACAAAAATCCTGCATGTCTCCGCCCATAATACCAGGATAATGACCATCATCATCCATGTGGCGCGCCATTCTGTCCCCTGTTTGTGGACGAACAGCTGATTCATCCACGCCGAGCTGCTTGGCCACATCCGACCACGTATTGTTGATTTTCTTATAGGACAGGACTTTCCGGACATCTTTGTCCGCCGCCTTGGCCAGACGGCCGGCCATGTCGATATCCTGCGGACGGTAGCCATCCTTCAGCAGTGCAACGACGGTATCCTGGTCGACATTGCCCTGCTGGCTGATGCGCTTGGCCGTCATCTCATCACGCTCGGCCAGGACCTGATCATGGGTGACGCCGAGCTTTGCGCCGATATCACGCCAATCAGCGTCGTCGGTCTTCATCGCCATGACATCGTCAAAGGACTTGCCGCTGAGCTTGGCCAGCATGGCGGCCTGACCGATGTCGCGGAAATCCTTCTTGTCCTCGAGGGCCGTCTGGACCTGGCTCTCGCTGACGCCAAACTCCTCAGCAATGCGTTTTGCCATATCCGCCGTATCCATCTGACGTCCGCCACGCGGTCCCATTGCCTGTGTGG
This sequence comes from Mitsuokella sp. AF21-1AC, assembly GCF_003458855.1. NCBI lineage: Bacteria > Bacillati > Bacillota > Negativicutes > Selenomonadales > Selenomonadaceae > Mitsuokella > Mitsuokella sp. AF21-1AC. Next base: position 2,342 of record NZ_QRVW01000023.1, on the reverse strand, counting down.
CAGCATATGAATGAGCTGCCCCGGACTGCGTCGAAAGCAGCCCCACGCCGCCAGCCGTCAGGATTGCACCGGCCAGCATGCCGGCTATCATTTTCTTCTTGAGCAAATTCATATCATCATCGCCTTTCTGTTGCATCATTATCCGTAAAATCAGAAATATCCATAACGTTTTTTGTTATGGATACAGTATAGGTGTTCGGATTTAACTTGTCTTTAGCAACGAGTTAGAAATACATTGTATTTCTTTCCAGTCAAATTTCAAAAAAACAAGGAAAAAAACGTGCCGATGTCGTATAATAATAAATACAGGTTATTACAGAAAGAGGTGACTAGGATGACTGAACAGGAAATCGAGAAACTCGTCCAGGATAAGCTCAGCGAAGCTTACAAGGAAAACGAGCCGCCGAAGAAGTTCTTCCTCACGGAGAATGGCCGCGGCGTCGTCGATGGCGGTGACATGTACAACGCTGTCGTAGAGGACGTGCTCCGCATCGTGCAGAAAGCCATGACGGAGACGCTCAAGGAAGCGCTGAAAAAATAAGCTCGTAATAAAAAGGGGCTGTGACAAAATGTAAAATCATTTTGTCCACAGCCTCTTTTTGCGTGCCGAGAGCTTCCTGTCCTGAAAAAAGGGTATACAACCCCTTTCCCCATAAAATGGTATACCATCCATCCTATGCGGCCTGTCTCATCTTTTGCTTTTTGTTGTAGTACTTATACAGGTTGTGACCTATTGAAACCAGGAAAATCTCCATGCGGACAGCATCGCTGCCTCTCCGCACTATTTTTTTGTACCAGCGGTCTGTCTTCAAGATACCGAATGTTCCCTCTGCTTGGATTGAGCGGTTCATCCGCAACAGCGCTCCCTGGATGCTGTTCAGATTCTCCACGACCTCTTGGTGCATGGCGGTCAGTTCTCGATTTATCCGGATGGTCCTGTTCCGGTCTGTCCGCTTGCAGTCAGATGCACAGGGGCATCCTGTACAGTCCTCGCATTGGTAGACCTCTTCCTGGCGGCCAAAACGGTTCCCTCTCACATTCTGGCGATACAGGAAACGGAAGGCCCGTCCATTTGGACAATGCAGTGTACCGGTCTCATCAATCTTGAAGTTCACGGCTCGGTAGGGATCCTGCTGATATGCCTTATCTGTCATCTCTTTCTTGTACATAGGGAACTTCATGTACTTCTCCATTCCATGCTGCTCGCAATAGATGTAATTATTGAATGAACCGTACCCGGCATCCGCTATGGGATATTTGGGGTAGAAGCTATATTTCTCGTGGAACTTCTCCATCAACGGGATGAAGCAGTCCATATCTGAGCGGTAATGGTTCACATCTGCAACAGCGATATACTCATCGGCAATACCAAATTGGACGTTGTAAGCAGGGAGCAGGCGTCCGTTCCCCATATAGTCCTGCTTGACTCGCATGAATGTGGCTGAGTGGTCCGTCTTGGCATAACTGTTCCGTCCGTCACCGCAGATCTGCAGTTTCTCGGTGTACTCGTCCAGCTTACTCATATATTCCCGAAGCCGCTCGTAATGACGTTGCTGCGGGCTCTTGTGGTGTCCGCGCCCGTGGACGAAGTCTGCTTCATCGAGCTTCCAGAAGGCAGTGTATTGCTTCAGCACCTCGGCCAGATACTCTGGGGCGTATTCCGTGTTTGTAGGGATGGCAATGCCGCTGGGAGCCAGTTCCGCATTGAGTTCTTCAAACAGTGCGGTTATCTTTGCAAACAAGCGGTAACGCGATTTCTCTGTGGCCTTCTTCCACACCCATTGATATTTATTTGCATTTGCTTCGAACTTCGATCCGTCAATGTACAGGTGGTTGAGGTCGATATGCTCCTCAGCAAATATCTGGCGGTTCAGGTCGTAGAACAGTTCTTCCACGGAAGGCTGGAGCACATCGTGGATGAAATAGCCGAACGTCCGGTAAGATGGGGTCTCGTGCTTCATGAGATACATGAAACGAAGGTTGACACGGCAATTGTCCTCGAGCTCGCGCAGTGAGATGTAGCCGTACTTCATGAATCCGAATAAGACTGTTTTCAACATGCTGACCGGGTCGTACCGAAGACGGCCAGTGCAGTGAGCTGGCACAGCCTTCAGGTACTTCTCCAAATTGATTCCCTCCATGAATCGGTCAAAAACCAGCACAGGATCACAGATATCCAGATAATCCGAAATAAACACTGGCAAAATGCCTTGTATTGTTTTAGAATGATATGTGGTAATCTTTTCCATAGTGGGATATAGAAAATTTTACCACAAAGAGGGCCGCATGCTCAATGAGCATGCGGCCCTCTTGTTTTTGGGGATCTGTTATTTCACAGCCCC
>NZ_QRVW01000022.1:0-45069 GCF_003458855.1 Mitsuokella sp. AF21-1AC | reverse complement strand
GGCTCGATGAAAACGATACCTTCAGTTTCGCATTTCATTGAACCGTAAAGCAGTTACCAGCAGTTTCCCCTATCGGCCTGCTGGGCCACTTCCCCCCTAAGGGGGAAGCTCTGTTTCACAAAAAATCCTGACCATGTCACGCATGACGGGTCAGGATTTTTAGTATGCCAAATCAGGCGGATGCCCGCAAGCTCTGGAGCTTGAAGACGATGGCGCCGAGGATGCCCGAGAGGATGGACGCCGAAAGGATGCTGATCTTCGCGAGGTCGAGCATCGCGCCGCTGTCGGCAAAGGCCAGCGAAGCGATGAAGATGGACATCGTGAAGCCGATGCCGCCGAGCATGCCCGTCGCGGCTGCCTGCCCCGAAGAGGCGTTGCCGGGCACGGGTACCTTGAAGAAGCGGTTGAAACACCAGACCGTGCCGAAGATGCCGATGGGCTTGCCGAGGCACAGGCCGGCCAGGATGCCGAGGAAGAGCGGCGAGCCCGGGTCAAACGTCGCAAACGAGAGCGTGACGCCCGCATTGCCGAGTGCGAAAATCGGCATGATGCCATAGGCCGACCAGGGCTCCAGGCGGTGTTCCCAGACATGGAGCATCGATTGCTCGGGGTCCTCCTGTGCGGGGATGGCAAGGCCGAGCAGGACACCTGCGATGGTCGGATGCACGCCGGCCTGCAGGAAGGCATACCAGGCGATGAGCCCGAGGACGAGGTACGCGAGGAAGAACCGCACGTTGAGGCGGCTCAACAGGAACGCCGCGACGATGGCCACGAGGCCGACGAAGAGCGCCGCAAAGGCGATTTCGCTGCTGTAGAACAGCGCGATGACGACGATGGCGCCGAGGTCATCGACGATGGCCAGCGCCGTCAGGAAGACGACGAGTCCCAGCGGTGCCTGGCGCGCCGTCAGCGTCATGATGCCGAGCGCAAAGGCGATGTCCGTAGCCATCGGGATGCCCCAGCCGCCTGCGGTCGGCGTGCCAAAATTAATGAGTGCATAGAGGATGGCCGGCACGATCATGCCGCCGAGGGCCGCGCCGACCGGCAGCATCATGGCCGAGCGCGTCTTGAGCTCGCCGTAGAGGAATTCGCGCTTGATTTCAAGACCGATGACAAAGAAGAATACGGCCATGAGTCCGTCGTTTATCCAGTGCAAAAGGCCCATCTCGAGACCAAAATCACCGAAGCCCAGCCGGATCGGCATGTGCAGGACGTGATGGTAGGCGCCGGCCAGCGGGGAATTCGCCAGCAGCAGCGCGACCACCGCACCGAGCAGCAGGATGGCGCCGCTTTTTGCTTCCCAGCGCCAGAACCAGAGGAATGGCGTCGCCAGCGAGCGGATTGTCTCTTTCATAACAATATCATCTCCTTATAAACATACATTTTTCTTTATATTATACAAAAGAAATCTGGGATTTAACAGGAAAAAGTAAAAACTGCCCGCCGCAAACCCGGAGGATGCGGCAGGCAGTCAAGCAGGAGTTCCTTATGAATCTGTCGTTATGGATCTGGCGTTACGATTTCGGCGTATGGCGCATGAGCTTCATCGGCAGCAACAGGATGAAGTTGAACACGAGGATCGTGAGGATCAGGAGCGCGCCGATGCCGTCTGCAATCATGTCGCGGTCCGGCACAAGGCCCGTACTCATGAGATACCAGAGATGCACCGCCAGCGTCTCGCCGCCGGCCATGACATCCGTATCGAACATGTGGCGCGATACCGTCGTGCCGGCCGTGAAGATCAGGATGGCCGTCTCGCCGAGGGCGCGGCCGGCCGTCAACGTGATGCCGGTGATGATGCCCGGCATGGCATTGGGCAGCACAACCTTGCAGATGGTCTGCAGCTTCGTGGCACCCAGGGCCAAACTGGCTTCCTCGTACGATTTCGGCACCGTGCGAATGGATTCCTCCGTCACGCGCACGAGCATCGGCAGGTTCAAAAGTACCAGCGTCAGTGAGCCGCCGAGGATGGAGAAGCCCATGTTCATCATGTTGACGAAGATGATCATGCCGAACAGGCCCAGGACGATGGACGGCACCGTCGCGAGACTCTCGACCGACAGGCGGATGCATTTCGTCAGCTTGTTCTCACGCGCATACTCCGCAAGGTAAATGCCGGCGCCGAGCGCGATCGGGATGGAAATGCCCATCGAGATGAGCAGCATGTAGAACGAGTTGAAGAGCTGGGCACCGACGCCGCCACCCGCCATCATATCGCTGGACTTGCCCAGCACGAACTGCGGCGAGAGCACCGGCAGGCCCTTGTAGAGAATGTAGCCGAGGAATACGGCCAGGAGGCCCAGGATGAAGAATCCCACGACCCAGAGGCCAGCCACGGCTATCTTGTTTTGTGTCCTTGTATCCATAGCGTCAAACCCTCCTCTGACCGAAACGGCGAATCAAGAGAATCATGCCCAGCGAAATGAGCAGCAGGACGAACGCCATGAGGAACAGGGCGTTGCCCCAGACCGAGCCAAACGGCGTGTTGCCCATCTCGACGACGATGTTGCTCGTCAGCGTGGCCGTCGGCGTGAAGAGCGATGTGATGATCTGCGGCGTGTTGCCGATGAGCATCTGCACGGCCATCGTCTCACCCACGGCGCGCGCCATCGCGAGCACAATAGCGGTCAAGATGCCGGGTGCGGCAGCCGGCACGATGACGTGCACCATCGTCTGCCACCAGGTCGCGCCGAGTGCGAGGCTGGCTTCTTCCAGCGGACGCGGCACGGCATTTAAGGCATCCGTGCTGATGGAAAGGATCGTCGGCAGGATCATGACGGCCAGCACCAACGATGCCGCAAGCACGCCGAAGCCCGTCGTCGTGCCGAAGGTGCTGCGCAGGAACGGCACGAGGACCATCAGGCCGATGTAGCCGTAGACGACAGACGGGATGGCGACGTAAAGGTCCGTTGCGGGGCGCATGATGTTCTTGAGCCAGACCGGCGCGACCTTCGCTAGGAAAATCGCACCGAGGAGTCCGAGCGGTGCACCGATGACGACGGACAGAAGCGTCGTCGCCAGCGAACCGATGATGAAGGACAAGGCGCCGAATTTCCCGAGCGTCGGGTCCCACTGCGCGCCGAAGAAGAACTCCAGCGGGCTGACCTCCGCAAAGGTCATGAGGCCCTGCCGCCCGACGAAAAAGATGATGGAAAAGATGATGATGGTCATGAGAAAAGCAGACGCGATAAAGAGGTATCGTCCACACTTGTCGTAAAAGAGCCTGCGCTCATGACCGCCGCCAGACTGTTTTCCGTCCATGCGGCTTACTGTTACTGCCCGTTCCATAATTTCCTCCCACTTCCTGTAGAGTCCCGCCGTCTGGCATCCTCATCCGGATGCCAGGCGTCAGATAATGAAAGAGTGGTCAGGGGGCCATGCCGTAGGTTTTTTGCCTGCTCACGATGGACTGCCCGCTGACCACTGCTCACTGTTCATTGGTTACGTTCCCTGCCGTGCCCGTAAGGCCTGCGGCGGGACTAAAATCAGTTCTTCATCTTGCTGATTGGAATGAAGCCGAGTTTCTCAACCTGGCTGTTCTGGAACTCATCGCTGAGGATGTAATCGATGAAGGCCTTGACGGCACCCGTCGGCTCACCCTTCGTGTACATGTGGCCGTAGCCGTAGATCGGATACTTGCCATCGATGATGTTCTGCGGAGAATACTCGACACCGTCGAATTTCAGGACCTTGACGGAATCATCGGCATACGGTGCATCGACATAGCCGATGGAACCCGGCGTGCTGGCAATGGCAGCGCGGACCGCACCGTTGGAATCCTGGATGACGACATCATCCGTGAATGCTGCGCCCTTGAGGACGACATCGGCAATCGTAGCACGCGAACCCGAGGATTTTGCACGATGGATCAGCGTGATCTTCTGATCAGCACCGCCGACTTCCTTCCAGTTCGTGATCTTGCCCGTCAGGATATCGATGGCCTGCTGCTTCGTGATGTTGTCGACCTTGTTGTCCTTGTCAACGATGAAGACGAACGGCTCAACGACGACCTTGTGGTCAACGAGGCCCTTGTCCTTGTACTCGTCCGGCAGGTTGACGTCGGAGTTGCCGATCTGTACGGCACCTTCCGATACCTGGTTCATGCCCGTGAAAGAGCCGCCGCCGGCGATGTTGACCGTGACCTTCTCATATTTGTCCTGGAAGGCTTCCTGTGCCGGTTTCAGGAGCGGCAGCAGTGCCGTTGAACCCGAAGCGGAAATCTTGCCGGAAATCTCCTGTGCAGCCCCGCTGCTGCTCGAGCTGGCAGCCTGCTGACCACCGCCGCCGCAGCCCGTGAGCAGTACAGCCGTACTGGCGACTACTGCGCCAATGGAAAGAAGTTTCTTCATCTTGTTGAACATATCCATTTCCTCCCAAACCATTCCTTGATTGAGTAAATTCCGGGAACCCGTTGGCTCCCTTCATCGTTCTCCTATATCGTAGCAAAGATTCCAGAGGCAATTGTTGCGAGTATGTTACGCTTTTGTTAAGATCAACGATCAACAACGTCTCCTGGTCCAGCCCAAGAGACTCAAATGCAAAAAAATGCCGCCCACATGGACGGCTTAAAATCATGGGGCAAGGTTTGAGCCCTGCCTGCTTCAAGATACTGATTTTATTTTTTCGACAATCAGTCGCTGCACCCAATCCGGCGGCATACGACGGCCGGCATTCCAATCCTGGACTGTACGATACGGAGCGCCAAGGAGTTCCGCAAGCTTCTTGATATTAAGCCCTGCTTTTTCTCTGGCATACTTGATGGGATTATTTTCCCGATCCATCACTTCCTGATACGCTACAGTATCGGCGGCCACCAGCGTAACGATATCATCCGGCTTTTCCTTCTTGATTGCATCCATGGTCGATGCCTTCGGAATGGGCTCCCCTTCATGTTCCGCCGACCAGAGCATCAGATTCAATACATCGGCTGCATTTTCAAGCGCTTCTGGCAGAGTTGCTCCATCGGTAAAACAGTTTTCCAAATCTGGAAACGTAACGTAATAAGTTTTATCCTCTTCATTCCAGGAGATAAGCGCTGGATATGCATACTTCATGATGTTTCCTCCTCTATGTATATCTATGTATATCAGCAAAAGACGTCTGCCCCTCGCCTCATTCAATTCCTGCTTGTTTAAAGATTGCCTTTGCGGTTCCTGGCGGTATGTCCTTGGCGTGACGCCAAACCGGGAATCGCTTCTGTGTCACGGGGCTATAGAATATGTCGTGATTGCCACCATGCTCTATAAACTTGCACCCATGCTTTTTCAAGTGTTCAGTTCTTTGCAGATGGCTCTCCCGAACCATCACGACAGGACAAGAGCGGCCAGCGCAAACAGCATGCAGCATATCACGGCAATCAGCAGGGTCTGGCGCAGGATGATTCCTTCCTGTCCGGCGATGCCCGCCGTTGACGTTCCGAGGAAGACGTTGCTCGGCGAAAGCAGCGTCCCCACCGCGCCGCCAGCTGTCTGCAGGGCCAGCAGCTGCTCCACCGGCAGATGCAGGATGGTCCCCATCTGCTGCTGAAAGGCCGCAAACAGGATGTTTGACGAAAGATTGCTCGCCGTCATGAAGGAGCCGAGCAGACCGACAAACGGGGCCGCCAGCAGGTACCCCTTGCCGGTAAGCGTGGCCAGCCCTTCAGCCAAAGCCCTGGTCTGCCCTGTCGTCACCATGATTTCCGACATCGCGAGCAGGAGCACGACTGTCGTTGCCACCGGCCGGGTGCGACAAAGCGCATAGCGGCAGGCAGAAGCCAGGACCGTCTTCCCGCCCCTTCCTGATTTTCGAAAAGGCCCCACAGGGACAGGCGGCACAGCAGCGGGTATCCCGCCTGTTCGCCGCCAGAGCAGGAATGCCCCAAAGCCCAGGAGCGATGCGAGGAAATTGGCCAGTTCTGCATGGACGTATGAAAACAGCGTCTGCCCTTCTCCCTGCAGGATACCGAGGCACAGGACGAGGAAGAAGGTGCGGCGCAGGCCGCTCCAGCCATCTGCCAGATACGCAATCAGGAAACCGGACAGCAGACAGACCAGAAGCAGATACGAAGACGACAACACCAGGACCGTGCGCTCCATGGAGGGCGTCAGTGTGACCTGCGTCAGCAGGCCGTCCCAGGCAAGCCCGACTGTACCGAAGGTATTTCCCCAGCATTGGCCCAGCAGGGCAATCAGCACGGCACGCAGTGGCGGAATGCCCAGCCGGACCAGCAGCGGCGCGCAGATCAGTACCGGCACGCCGAAGCCTGAGATTCCCTGCAGGAGATGCGCAAACAGCCAGCCGACAACGAGTGCCTGTACCGCCAGGTCTGTGGAACAAGCCTGCAGGAACTGCTGCAGACGCCGCAGGATTCCCAGCGCCTCTGCTCCAGCATAAAGCAGCAGCGTGCCGAATATGACCCCAATGATGGGTAGCGCATGCAGCACGCCCTGCAAGCTGGCATCCAGCAGCAGCGTGCCCGCTGCGCCGAAAAACGCGCTGCCGAGTGCAGCGGCCAGCAGGAATCCAAGTCCCGCCGCCCGCTGCACAGACTGACGGAGCGCGAGCAGCATGACGAGCAAGGACAAGATTGGCATCAGCGCCAGCAAACAACGTTCCACATCCATTCAGAAGCCTTCCTTATTCCGATTCTGTTCAACTATCCTGCGTTTTCTCAAATCGGTATTTCTGCTGCACCTGCGGGTATTTATCATGGTCTACCTCGCTCATGAACATATCCAGCGGCCGGCAATATACGCCGCAGCTGCCATACAGGGCCTGGTACACGCAGTAGATTTCTCCCGTCTCGGTATGCATGACGGGACAGGCTATGATCTGATACATGTTATCCTTGAAATGTCTCCACAATTCCCCGGCCTGCGGGATGGCCCGGCGGTACTTGGCATGAAGCAGTGCCCGCTGCTGCTGGATTTCTTTCGATTCTTCCATGATTTCTCCTTATCGTCTCTCTATTAAGATACAAGCATCTGCCCTCTTTGCCAAGAAACAAGCCCTCGCCATGCGCTGCGGGAAGCAGTCAGTCATCGGGAGGGCTTGCTCTTTATCCTTGCATGTTATTTCCGCGGCAGGACTTCGACCCAGTAGCCGTCGGGATCGCTGATGAAATAGATGCCCATGGCGGCGTTCTCGTAGCAGATGCAGCCCATCGCCTCGTGCTTCTTGTGGGCGGCTTCGTAATCGTCCGTCGTCACGGCCAGGTGGAATTCGTTCTCGCCGAGGTCGTACGGCTTCTTGCGGTCGTGAACCCAGGTCAGTTCGAGCTCATGCGGGGTCTTGCCGCCGTCGGAGAGGTAGACGAGCGTAAAGCCCGGCCCCTCGAGGCGGTGCGATTCCTCAAAGCCGAGCGCTTCCTTGTAGAAGGCCAGGCTCTTCTCGAGATCCAGGACGTTGAAGTTGTTGTGGGCAAACTGAAATTCCATGATGTTTCCTCCCAATATAAAATCAAGTGCTTTTATATCCAGTGTAGCACATTTCCATCCCTTTTCCCATAGATACCTTTTGGCTGCCATTCTCTCTGCCGGTATCGTCATGCTGCCGGCTCCCGGCACTCTGTTCCTGATTGACAACGTTACAGGCGGGCGGCTCCCCGCCTTTGCTTTCTCCCGGCCGATATGATAGAATAGGAACATCAGACAGACCGTACCGATGGCTTGCTGCCGGGGCTCAGGAAGCCCGGCAGGCGCGCCAGCAAGCCGGGATGCTATTATTTTAAATTTAATCGTAAAGGGGAATTCATCACATGCTCAACCAAGTTTCTGTATTCGCGGAAAACACCAAGGGTGCTCTGCGCAGGATGACGGCGGTGCTCGCTGCGGCCGACATCAACATCTACTCCATGCTCGCCAGCGACAGTGCTGAGTTCGGCATCATCCGCCTCGTCATCACCGATCCGGAACGCGCCGTGGAGGAACTCAAGAAAGCCGGCTACCAGTGCCACATCGACAAGGTCATCGCCGTCGAGATGGACGATACGCCGGGCAGCCTCGACAAAATCCTCAACCATCTCTGCGAGGCCAATGTCTCGCTCGACTACCTCTACATCTCCTACGACCGCCAGGCCAGCAAACCGGTCGTCATCTTCAAGACGCAGGAGCCGGAGGCCGAGACGTTCCTGCGCGGCAAGGGCTACAAGCTCGTCGACAAGTTCTGACCGCTGCGCAGACAATACGACACGGTATAAAAGGAGCCGCCAGTCATCGGGAATCATCCGGATGGCTGGCGGCTTCTTGGCTTGAAAAATGCCCCGGCTCGCAGGAACCGGGGCGTTTGTAACCGTATGGGGTATCAAGAAAATCAGAGCATTTCTGCGAGGTCGAAGATGAGCTGCTTCGATTTCTCCCAGCCGAGGCACGGGTCCGTGATGGACTTGCCGTACGTGCCCTCACAAATCTTCTGGTTGCCGTCCTCGATGTAGCTCTCAATCATGAGGCCCTTGACGAGCGTCTGGATGTCCGGCGAGATGCGGCAGCTGTTGACGACGTCCTTGGCGATGCGGATCTGCTCGAGGTATTTCTTGCCCGAGTTCGCATGGTTGGCGTCGACGATGACGGCCGGATTCTGGAGATTGCGCTTGTGGTATGCCTCGTAGAGCGAGCGCAGGTTCTCGTAGTGGTAGTTCGGCAGGCTGTTGCCGAAGCTGTCGACGTAGCCGCGCAGGATGGCATGAGCGAGCGGATTGCCCGTCGTGCGCACCTCCCAGCCGCGGAACAGGAATTCCTGCGAGTGCTGGGCCGCTTCGATGGAGTTGAGCATGACGGAGATGTCGCCCGACGTCGGGTTCTTCATGCCGACAGGGATGCCGATGCCGCTTGCGATCATGCGGTGGAACTGGTCCTCGACGGAACGCGCGCCGACGGCTGCATACGATAGCAGGTCAGAAAGGTAGCGGTAGATTTCCGGATAGAGGATTTCCTCGGCGCAGGTGAAGCCCGTCTCGCGCACGACGCGCGCGTTCATCTCGCGGATGGCGATGATGCCGCCGAGCATGTCCTCCTTGCCCTCCGGGTCCGGCTGGTGCAGCATGCCCTTGTAGCCGATGCCGATCGTGCGCGGCTTGCTCGTGTAGACGCGCGGCACGATGAGGATCTTGTCCCGGACCTGTTCCTGCACGGGCACGAGACGGTGGATGTAGTCGAGCACGGCCTCTTCGTTGTCGGCCGAGCACGGGCCGATGATGAGCAGGAAGCGGTTGTCCTGCCCCGTCAGGATGGCAGCGATCTCCTTGTCGCGCTGGGCCTTGATCTTCTTGACGCGGTCGTCAATCGGAAACTGCTCCATGAGCTCCTGCGGCGTGGGCAGCTTGCGGATAAATTCCATTTGCATTTCCATTCGGTTTTCCCCTCTCTGGTGATTCTATTGAGTTCCATTATATCATAGATTTTTCCGTTTTTCAGCCCGGCAAACGGTCGAGGAAGACGAAGCCGCAGATCATGAGGAGCGTCAGGAAGGCGTTGGCCGCCCAGAGGATCGGCAGCGACAGATTCGCGTACTCCCCCTTCTTCTTCGACTCGCGCAGGAAAAAGCCCGTCATGAGGGCCCAGAGCAGCGCGAGCGGGACGCACTGCAGGAGATTGTCCTCGGCAAAGAAGCGCAGCAGGAAGACCACGAGGATGATGTCGGCGATGACAGCCGGTTTCATCGATACACCTCGCTTTCCGAGAGGTACGTATCGCGGCGGAAGAAGCGGCCACCGATGCCTCCCATGATGTGCTGGACCTCGGCGAGGAACTCCGGCCAGTTCTCTGGCAGCTCCGCCGGCACATAACGGCAGCGGATGACCGTCTCGGTCCCGTCGTGGCGCGTCAGGCGCACCTCGAGCTTCGGCCCTTCCTCGCCGCGCTCGGCCGGCCACTTGTCCTCGAGATGCTGCGTGCGGTCGAGCATGTCGAGCAGGCGGATGATGGCGCGCGGCACCTCATAGGCATGGCGCTCGGTCCCGAGTTCCTGCTTGTGGCGGTTGTAGATGATGACGCGGCGGCGGCGGTCAAGGGCCAGCTTCTCGCGAATCGGGATCTTCCTGCCGCCCGCCTTCAAGGGGACTTCCTCAAGCAGGGAGAAGCGCACCGATTCGAGGTGGTTCTCCTGGCGGATGGCCGCCCCGGGCAATTCGTTGAGCCAGTCGATGAACGAGGCCCAGTTCTCAGGGTACGCCCCGCGGCCCGTGATATGGCGCTGCGGCTTGCCCTCCTCCTTGTAGAGGAGCGTCCACTGCGTATCAGCCCGCGCGGGCTCCTCCGGCACGAAGCGGCTGCGCCAGCGCTGGATCCCGAGCTTCTCGAGCTTCCGGAGCCAGCGGCGGCCGCTCGGCAGCTCCTCCTTCGGCAGCTCCTGCCCGTCCTGCGGCTCCTGCTCGGCAAAACAGCGGCGGCAGCCCACGTACACCTTACGATCTTTGACGACCGCCTCCACCTGCCAGCGGTCCGCCGTCAGCGGGCCGCCCAAGATAAAGGATAATCGTTCCAACACCTCAAGCACTCCTCTCCAGTTACCATTTCATTTTACAATTGCGTTAAAATGTCAAAAGTTTTTTGCATCATGCCAGGAAAAGCGGTACAATGAACCTATCAGCAAATAGGAGGTATCCTTATGAAAAAATTATGGCTCATTGCCACCATGCTCTGCCTGCTGGCGTTCCCGGTCAGCGCGTTTGCGGCCACGTCGGACAACGCCAAGGCCTTCGCCAGCGAGGAAACGGTTGCCACGCAGTGGATTGACACGATGCTGACGAAGAACCAGCCCGAAAAAGCCCTGACGCTCATGGGCAAGGACGCCCAGACCAACGTCAAGCCAGCGCAGATGAAAGAGATCCGCGACCGCATGACGAAGGAACTCGGCACGCTCAAGACCACGCGCTTCATCAGCTGGACGCGCTTCGACCAGGCCGACCAGTTCATCTACCTCATGGGCTTCGACAAGTCCCCGACGGTGCGCTGCGAGCTGCTGTTCAAGAAAGACGGCACGCTTGAAAACTTCAACCTGACGCCGTTCACAGTCCAGCAGAAGACGGACGCCAAGGCCAGCGACAAGAAATAAGGTCCCCCCGCAGCCTGTAAAAATACCCTGTGGCACATCGAGATGCCCACAGGGTATTTTTTATGCCGCTCTTGCTCGAAAAGGCATTCCCCAGATGAAGAAGGCCAGGACCTCAGGACAGGCATGCCCTGACGTGGTCCAGAATGACGCCCGCGAGCTCCGCCTTGGATGAAAGCGGGCAGTCGCAAACCGTGCCGTCGCGCATGAAGAGCTTGGCACAATTGGTATCGACGGCAAAGCCCGCATCGGAGCGCGAGACATCGTTGGCCACGATGAAGTCGAGGTTCTTCTTCGCGAGCTTGCCACGCGCGTACTCCTCGAGCTTCGTCGTCTCGGCCGCAAAGCCGACGAGCACCTGCTGCCGCTTCTTCTGGCCGAGCTCCAGCAGGATGTCCGGGTTGCGCTCGAGCACGAGCGTGAACTCGCCCTCGCTCTTCTTGATCTTGTTCTCCGCCACGATCTTGGGGCGGTAGTCGGCGACGGCCGCGGCCTTGATGACGACATCGGCATCGTCAAATTCGCGCAGCACGGCCTCGCGCATCTCGCGGGCCGTCTCGACATGAACGCAGCGCACGCCCGGCGGCACCGGCAGCGCCGAGGGCGCCGATACGAGCACGACGTCAGCGCCGCGCGCCGCGGCCTCCTGCGCGATCGCGTAGCCCATGCGGCCCGTCGAGCGGTTGCCGAGGTAGCGCACGGGGTCGAGCGGCTCGCGCGTGCCGCCGGCCGTCACGAGGATCTTGCGGCCGAGCAGGTCGCGCGCCTTCGCGAAGAACGCCTCGACCTGGCGGGCGATGTCCACGGGCTCCGGCAGGCGGCCCTTGCCCGTCACGCCGCAGGCCAGGTGCCCCGACGCGGGCTCGATGATGTGGAAGCCGCGCGCCGCGAGCTCCCGGAGGTTCTTCTGCGTCACGGGATTCTCGTACATGTTGGTGTTCATGGCCGGCGCCAGGAATACCGGCGCCTTCGTCGCAAGCAGGGTTGTCGTCAGCATGTCGTCGGCAAGGCCGGCGGCCGCCTTCGCGAGGAAGTTGGCCGTGGCCGGCGCGACGATCAGGAGGTCCGCGAGGTTCGCCAGTGCGATGTGCTCGACGTTGTGCGTCGGGACCTTGTCCCACATGCTCGTGACGACGGCCTGCCCGCTGATTTCGCGGAAGGTCAGCTCCGTCACGAAGTCCTGGGCGGCCCGCGTCATGATGACGTGCACCTCCGCGCCCGCCTTGCGCAGGCGGCTCGTGAGTTCAACGGCCTTGTAGGCCGCGATGCCGCCCGTCACGCCGAGGACGATTTTCCTGCCGGCAAGCGGCCCTTGCGCAAGCATCTCCTCCATGGCGTCTTATTCCTCTTCGTCCAGCTTGTAGGTGATCTCGCCTTCGGCAATCTCCTCAAGCGCGTTCGTCACGTTCTTCGTGGAGTGTGCCTTCGTCGCGAGCAGCTCGGCACCGTCGAGCAGCTGGCGGGCGCGCTTGGCACCGAGCACCACGAGGCCGTAGCGGCTGTCGACTTTCTTCATCAGGGCATCGGTCGACGGATTGACCATGCTCATCTCAACATTATTCGTTTTCATTGTTCAACACCTCAGCAATTACTTCTTCTTTATCAATGCGGCAGTGCTCTGCCACCATGATGGACTTGATGCGCGAGACGGCCTGGCGCACGGTATCGTTGATGACGACGTACGTGTAGCGGCGGCCGATCTCGATTTCCTGCTTGGCCGCGCCGAGGCGCCTGGCAAGGGACTCCGGCGTTTCCGAACCGCGGCCGCGGATGCGGCGCTCCAGTTCCGGCAGCGACGGCGGCAGCAGGAAGATGAAGAGTCCGTCGGGGCATTTCTCCATGACGTTGAGGGCTCCCTGCGTATCGATCTCCAGGAGGATGTCCTGCCCGGCCGCGCGGCGCTCCTCAATCTTACCGAGCGGCGTGCCGTAATAATTGCCGTAGACATTGGCGTATTCGAGGAAGCCGCCGTCCGCAATCATCTGCTCAAACTTCTCACGGTCCAGGAAATAGTAATTCCTACCATCGACCTCTCCGTCGCGCGGCTGGCGCGTCGTCGCCGAAATCGAGTAGGCAAGCTCCGGCGTCTGCGACAGGAGTTCTGCGCAGACCGTGCCCTTCCCTGTTCCCGATGGTCCGGATACCACAATCAATAAACCCTTGCTCATATCTTCTCATCTTTTCCTTTGCTGTCGAATTTCACATCGAGGTCGTCACTGCCGTTGTCCACGATGCGATGTGCCACCGTTTCCGGCTGTACTGCGGACAGGACCACATGATCGCTGTCCATGATGATGACGCCGCGCGTGCGTCTGCCGTACGTCGCGTCGATCAGGCGCTCGCCGTCGCGCGCTTCCTGGATGATGCGCTTGATGGGGGCCGACTCCGGACTCACAATCGCGACGATGCGATTGGCGGCAACGATGTTGCCGAATCCGATATTGATCAACTTGAAATCCATATCCGTATTCACTCCCGTCATTCTATGTTCTGCACCTGTTCGCGCAGTTTCTCGATCTCGCTCTTCATATCGACGACGAGCTGCGCGGCCTCCATGCAGTTGGCCTTGGAGGCAATGGTGTTCGTCTCCCGGTTCATCTCCTGGATCAGGAAATCCAGCTTGCGGCCGACCGGCCCCTGCGCCTGACTGACAATGGCGCGGAACTGGCTGAAATGGCTGCCGAGGCGGACAACCTCCTCGGTGTAGTTGACCTTGTCCGCATAGATGGCCGTCTCCTGGATGAGCCGCGTCTCATCGGGCTCACGGGAGCCCAAGAGCTCCTTTATCGTTTCCTGCAGGCGCTGCCGGTACGAGGCGACGATGGAAGGCGCGAGCTCGCGCAGGCGCGTGACACACGCCGCAAGCCTGTCGATGCGCGCGAGGAAGTCCTGCTCGATATGGCGGCCTTCCGCCTGCCGCATCGCGTCAAACTGCCGAAGGGCCTCGGAAAGCGCCTCCCGGAGCGGTCCCTCCACGCCCGTGAGCTCCTGTGTCTCCTCCATGCGGATGACGTCAGGGTACGAGGCGATATCCATGATCTCGTCGGGACGCGCGAGGTGCAAAAAATCGCTGAGGTCGTCAAGCGCCTGATGATACGCGAGCGCGAGGTCCTTGTCGACCCGGATGGAACGGCTCTGCGGACGCTTGTCCTCGCACGTCAGGAACACGTCGACCTTGCCGCGCGCAACGACGTCGCGGATCTGCCGGCGCATCATGTCCTCATAGGGATAGAGCGGATGCACCATGTGGAACGACGTCTCGAGGAACCGCTGGTTCACCGCCTTGACCTCGATGGAGATCTTATAGGACTCATCTTCCCGCAGGGCCGCGCCGAATCCTGTCATGCTCTTCAACATAAAACCATCTCTTCTCTGCTGCAATCGGACGCGTCTCAGCGCTTTGGCAGTTCGCCCGTGAAGACGAGCTCCGCGGGACCCGTCATGAATACGTGATTGCTTGCCTCATCCCACTCGACATGCAGTGTGCCGCCGTCGAGCTGGACCTCGACGCTGCGGTCCGTCCGGCCCGTCAGCACGCCGGCGACAGCCGTCGCACACGAGCCCGTGCCGCAGGCCAGCGTCACCGCCGCGCCGCGCTCCCAGACGCGCATGCGCACATGCCCGCGGTCCTTGACCTCGACGAATTCCGTATTCGTCTTGCGCGGGAAGGCCGGATGATGCTCAAACGAAGAACCGAGCTCATGGATGGGGAAGCCTTCGGCATCATCGACGTAGATGACGCAGTGCGGATTGCCCATCGAGACGCAGGTCATCGCGTAATCCTTGCCGTTAACGGTCAGCTTCTCGTTGACGACGTGACGGCGGCAAAAGCCCTTGACCGGGATCTCGTCGCCCTCGAGGATGGGCTCGCCCATATCGACGCGCACGCCGGATACGGTATCCCCCTCAAAGATCAGGCGCGGCACGAGCACGCCCGCGCCCGTCTCGACCGTGAATTCCTTCTTGTCCGTCAGATGGGAATCGTAAAGATAGCGCGCAAAGCAGCGGATGCCGTTGCCGCACATCTCCGCCTCGCTGCCATCCGTATTGAAGATGCGCATGCGGAAGTCCGCCTTGACCGAAGGCTCCACGACGAGGATGCCGTCGGCGCCGACGCCGTAATGGCGGTCACAGACCTCCTGGGCAAATGCCGCGTAATCGGCCACCTTATCCTGCAGGCAGTTAATCAGCACGAAATCGTTGCCGCAGCCCTGCCATTTCGAAAACTTCATGAGAAGTACCTCCTCACAATTTTTATGTCAATCTTTATCTCTTTATTCTACCTGTTTTGGCCACTTGTTGCAAGTTTTCTTCGCTAAATGGCGAAATTTCGCCGATTTTCCGCGTTTTTGCGCCTCAGAAGCGGGCAGGAAGACAGACTGCCTTGAGTTGCCCGCAGTGCAATGCTATAATTTTCCTATATAAATATAGTAAGAAACGAGGATCGTATCATGAGTCTTGATGGATTTTCCATGCACCCGCTCGTGCAGGAGCTCGACCGAGCCCTGACCGGCGGCCGCATCGATAAGATTACCCAACCGAACAAACAGTCGATCATCCTGTCCGTGCGCCAGCCCGGCAGGAATCACCTGCTCCACATCTCCATACAGCCGCAGAATCCCTCGGCGCACCTGCTCGCGAAGAATCTCGAGAACCCGCCGGAGCCTCCGGTCTTCTGCATGGTCCTGCGCAAGCAGCTCGAGACGGGCCGCATCGCGGGCATCCGCCAGCACGGGCTCGACCGCCTGCTGCTCATCGACGTGGATTCTCTCGCCGCCGGCGGCCGCATCGTCACGAAGACGCTCGTACTCGAGCTCATGGGCAAGTACAGCAACATCATCCTCGTGCAGGACGGCCTCATCCTCGACGCCCTGCGCAAGATTGGCAACAACAACAGCCGCGTCCGCACGGTGCTGCCGGGACAGGCCTACGAGCTGCCGCCCGGCCAGGACAAGCTCGATCTCTTCACCGACGACCTCACGGCCATCCTCGCGCGCATCCGCACGGCCGAGGGGCCGCGCCTCGACAAAGCCCTGCTCGCCGCCTGCATGGGCTTCGGGCCCGTATCGGCAAAGGAAGTCTGCTTCTCGGCCGGCCTCGCCCCCTCCGTGCACCTCGATGCACTCGACGACGCCGATTTCGCCGCCATCCGCGAGGCGCTCGAGGAGCTGCGCGCGGCCGCGACGAAGGAACCCGCTGAGCCGGCCCTCCTCATCGACCCGAACCAGAAGGTGCTCGCGATGGCCTCGTTCCCGCTCCACTACCTGCCGGATGCCGTCAGCCTCACCTTCCCGACGATCAGCGCGATGCTCGAGAAGGCCGACCAGCTTTTAGGCTCCTACGTGCTGCCCGACAAGGACCGCTTCCGCAAGCTCGTCAAGAACGAGAAGAACCGCGCCGAGAACAAGCTCGTAAAGCTCGACGAGGAAATCAGCGAGGCCGAGAACGCCGAGGAATACAAGGTGCGCGGCGACAACCTCATGACGTACCAGTATCAGTTCAAGGACCGCGAAGACGCCGAGATCGAGGTGCCGAACATCTACAGCGAGACGGGCGAGACAATCCGGATCCCGCTCGACCAGCGCCTGACGCTCGTGCAGAACATGCAGGCCTGCTACAAGAAATACGACAAGCTCAAGCGCGCCCAGGAACTCCTGCGCGTGCAGCGCCGCGAATGCGAGGAGAACATCGCCTACCTCGAGAGCATCGAGGCCTCGCTGCTCGCCTCCTCGAGTCTTGCCGAAATCGCCGAGATCCACAACGAGCTCATCGCCGCCGGCTACCTGCGCGAGAAGCCCAAGAAAAAGAACAACGACAAGCCGGCCCGCCCCTTCCATTTCCAGGCGCCGGATGGCACTTCCATCCTCGTCGGCAAGAACAACTATCAGAACGACAAGCTGACGTTCCAGACCGCCCGCTTCAACGATACCTGGTTCCACACGAAGGACATCCCGGGCTCCCACGTCATCCTGCAAAACGGCGGCCTTGAGCCCAGCGAGGACGACATCCTGCTCGCCGCCAGTCTCGCCGCCCATTTCAGCAAGGCCCGCGGCTCCTCGAAGATCCCCGTCGATTACACCGAGGTCCGCTATGTCAAGAAGCCGTCCGGCAGCAAGCCCGGCTTCGTCATCTTCACAAATCAGAAGACGCTCTACATCACCCCCGACGAAAAGGAGCTCGCCGCCATCCTGAGCCAGGATCCGGCAGCCATCTCATAATCAGATGAAGATATGCAAACACCTCCGCCAGACAAGAGCGGAGGTGTTTTTTGAATGTCGCAGCCTAAGCCATTTCTGTCACTTACCGAGCGCCTGATAATATGCAGGGTCTACAATATCCTTGCCTTCTACCGGTTCCTGCGTGATCTTCATCTTCAGCCACAAATCGGACATTTTCTGGGCAATATCTGCCATTTTACCACTTACCAGATAATCCTTTGTCATATCTTCATCAAAGTACTGGATATTCTTCATTTCTTCCTTGAATTCATCCGGCGTCATTCCCTGGCTCTCAGCGCAAATCGGGATTGCCTCATCCGGATGGTCCTTGATATACTGCACGGCACGGAACCAGGCACGAATGATTCCCTGTACCGTCTTCGGATACTTCTCGGCGAAATCACGGCGGAATGCCAGCGAATCGACAATCAGACCAGGATACTCTTTACTGGTTACCAGTGTCTTGCCGAAATCCGTATGATTGGCCTTGGAAAGCCATGGTTCCCAAGTAACGGCAGCATCCACCTGTCCGCCGACAAAAGCGGAGCCGGCGTCCCCGGCGGACATGCTCTTGACATCAAAATCCTTCATGGAAAGGCCTTTCTCCGCCAGCATCGTATTGAACCAGAAAAGCGAAGCACCTCCTGTCGTTTCCAGCGCGATGGTCTTGCCTTTCAGGGACTCCAATGAATCGTAAGCATTCTTTACCACCACGCCATCAGCACCGTTAGAATTGCACAAGGGCTGCACGGCTACCAAATCAAGGCCGGCGGACTTGTCAATCACCTCGGTATCCAGTGTTTCCGCCGTTCCCTGCAGACTTTCCGAACGCATGGCATTGGCAATATCGCTGGTCGATTCGATGGTACGCATCTCCAAGTCAACGCCTTCCTCTTTGGCGAAGCCTTTTTCCACCGCCAGGTGCAGCGGCGCATACCCAATCCACGTGGCACTGCCCAAGATTACTTTGCCGGAATAAAGACCATCTTCCGTCTGATCGTTCTCCGCTTTCTGCGTACCGCCACAGCCGACAGCCAGTAAACTGCCAATGAGCAAAAGTGTAGTCATGACATATGGTATTCTGCGCATCATAGAAAGCCCTCCTTTATCATCTATCGTCAGATATCTCTTTCCTTGCTGCCACAAAACAGCACCTTGATTGCCGCCGTTTCCGGAGCAGACAACAAGGAAAAAGCTTCCCGACAGGCTTCCAGGGGAAAAATCTTTGAAATCAAAGGCCGGACATCCAGCCTTTTTTCGGCCAGCAAATGAATGGCTTGCTGCAAATGCTTTCGCTTGTAAGCATTGCAGCCAATCAGATGCAATTGGGAACCAACCAGTTCATTCATATCAAATACAACATCCTGCTCAAATACACTGACCACCAAAAGCGTCCCATTCGGCTTGGTCCGTCGCAGGGCCGCGGTGAAAGCACCTGTATTCCCGGCTGCTTCAATCACTTTGTCATAGCGGCATTCGTCCTGTGCGGATTCGACCTGCGCCCCCAGGCGGACCGCTTGCCGACATCGTGTCGGGGAACGCTCCGTCACCGTGATGCGTGAAACGCCATATACGGCCTTTGCCACCAGGATCGTCAGCAGGCCAATAGCGCCGCAACCGATGATATGCAGAGAATCGGCCGCCCGAAGCTCTCCCTGTTCACAAATGTTCAGGGCTACAGCCAAGGGCTCGGCCAAGGCCAGAGACGGGAGATCATCCGTTTCCGGGACATGGAGCAATGCCACTTCCGGCAAGGTAATCCACTCAGCAAAACATCCCGGTGCGACTTCACCGATATAGCCTAAATGGGAACAAGTCTGAAAATCACCATTTTGGCAGCTCAAGCAATGGCCGCATGGCACCATGGGATTGGCGGTGACCAGCTCACCCGTCTGAAAGGAAGCAACGCCTTCACCAACAGCTTCAATCCGGCCGATGAATTCATGTCCCATCGTTTCCGGCACATACTCCGTAAACATCCCTTTGCGATACCGATGCAAGTCCGAGCCGCAGATACCGGCATAAAGGACACGTACAAGCACGTCTTTTCCCTGGCAAGCAGGCTTGGGAATCTCTTCGCAGCGAACATCGCCACTGCCGTAAAATCGCACTGCTTTCATGCTGTACCTCCTTCCCTCCGATTCAACCAGCCAACCAGCCGCCATCTACCCGGATGGTTTCCCCCGTGATGTAATCGCTCGCTGCCGAAGCCAGGAACAAGATAGCTCCCGCCAGATCCTCATTCGTTCCCCAGCGCGCCAGGGGAATCCGGCTCTCAATCCAGGCCCGGTGCTGCGGGTCATCGTAAAAAGCCTGCGTCATCGGCGTGATGAAATAGCCCGGAGCAAGGCAGTTGACCTGGATGCCATAGGCACCGAGTTCCAGGGCCATCGTCTTGGTCAGCTGTACGACGCCGCCCTTGGTGGCACAGTAGACACTCGATTGCCGCAAGCCAAGGAAACTGCCCAAAGAACCAATATTAATGATCTTGCCGCCGCCAGTCTGCTTCATGCATTTGGCAACGGCCTGGCTCATAAAGAAAGTGCCCTTCAGATTGACCGCCATGATCTTGTCGTACGTATCCCGCGTCACCTCCGTGAAATCAGCAACCTGTTCATACCCTGCGTTATTGACCAGTACATCGATGGTTCCACCGTGCCCCATTACAAAAGAAACCGCTGCCTCGATGGAGTCAGGAGACGTCACATCCAGCAGTACAGCCTCGGCCTCTCCGCCCGCTGCGCGCAACGCTCCGGCAATCTTCTCAAGCTGAGGCGGATGCCTGCCCGCCAGGAAAACACGGCTGCCAGCCGCTGCAAACGTTTGGGCATACCCTAGGCCCAAGCCGCGTCCTGCGCCGGTAATCAAAACGTTTTTCCCGGATACGTCAAATAAATTCTTCATCTCCATTCCTCCTTTCCCGGACGAATCACTTTTCCAGGCGCAAGGCCACGGACAGGCGGTGCGCGTCTAGGCCTTCCACCGCTGCAAACTTCATGCATGCGGGAGCCATGGCCTCACAGGCTTCTTTGGTGATGATCTGATGAAACGGTGTTTTCAGGAATGTCCCGACCCAGACGCCATTGGCATATCGTGCGGTATGCATGGTCGGCAGGGTATGATTCGGGCCGGAGACGAAATCGCCGAAAGCCACCGGCGCATATGAGCCAATAAACATGGAACCATAATGCAGCAGCTTTTTCGCCACATCCGTTGCATGCGCAACCTGCACTTCCAGATGTTCCGGGGCAATCTGATTGGTGATATCAATGGCCTCCTGCAGACTGTCTGCCAGATAAATGGAGCCATTGTCGGCCCAGGCCTGAGCGGCCACGTCTTTGGTCGACAACTGCGGCAGCAGGACCTGCAATTCGTTCTGTACGGGTTCTATGAGCTGACGGTCCGTTGTCACCAGCATCGGCTTGGCATTGGGGTCGTGTTCTGCCTGTGCCAGCAAATCGATTGCCACAAAACGGGGATTGGCTGTATGATCAGCCAGTACCAGGACTTCGCTGGGGCCGGCCAGGCTGTCAATGCCAACATCTCCCAGCACCTGGCGTTTCGCCTCGGTCACGAACCGATTCCCCGGTCCGACAATCAAATCGACATGAGGGACGGTCTCTGTTCCATAAGCCAGTGCCGCGATTGCCTGAGCACCACCTATGCAGAAAATCTCATCGGCACCGGCAATGTCCATGGCAACCAGAACAGCCGGATGGATAGAGCCTACGCCACGAAAAGCCGGAGAACATGCCACAACCTGCCGAACGCCAGCCACCTTGGCCGTGATGATGCCCATGAGCGCCGAGCTCGGCAGCGGATGACGGCCGGCTGGTACATAACAGCCGCAACGCTCTACCGGAACCATCCGATGTCCCAGCGTCAGACCGGGGATCCGGCCCGGGATATCCAGGTCTTTCAGGCAGGTTTTCTGCTGTTCTGCAAAGAAACGAATTTGCGCTGCCGCATAACGAATGGCGTCCAACGTCTCCGCATCAATCTTTTGATAGGCAGCCCGGACCTCTTCCGCCGGGATCTTGACGCTCTTCATCGTGACGTGGTCAAATTGCTCCGCATACGACAATAAAGCAGCATCGCCTTCCCTCTTCACACGCTCAATGATATCCGCCACTGTCTTGGTCAGATTGGCATCCCGTTCATAAGTCTTCTTTTCTGCATGCTTGATGATTTCCATGGCAACTGCCCCCTTTGAAAAATGTTGAAAAATAAGAAAAGCCGCCTCGCAAGAGGCAGCTCATCCTTGAGACTGTTGATTTTCGATTTGGAAAACGACGATAGTTCAATGAATCGCCACATGAATGATTGGCGCGGCCTGCTGAGGCTCATCCGCCTCGATGCAAATCTCATCGGCCTGCCAGAGGCAGATCAGCATCCCTGGCGATATGGTCAAATCCTCTCCTCCTGTCTTCAGGTGAAAGGTGCCGCGATACGCGTAATAAAAATCCAGGCTGGCCCCTGTCTGCTGGCAGGGATACGCCGCAAGGGCTTGCAGGATGACCGAAAAGGGTGCATCTTTATGCCACATGACATTGAAATCCTGGCATTCCCCTTCGCTCACGGTGCGGGCCCCGCCGTCGAAGACATCCGTCTGAAAGGGAGAAAGACAGATCTCCGGCCCTTCATCATGCGTGAGATGGATCGTCCCATCGAGCGGCATGAGGGCGCGATGATAAGCGGGCAGGGACGTAAAAACGGAGCGTTTTGTTTCTACCGCGGCGGAGCTCAGGCGCAGCAGAAAATCCCTGGCTGCATAATCGGCCTGTCCGCCGGCAATGTAGAGTTCGCGCGTCTGCCCTCCTGACCAGGAGGTGACGCGTTGTTCCTCCGGCAGAATGATACGGTATTTCATCGAATCACTTCCTTTGGCTGACCAGCTGGCCGTCCTTGAATACACGATCCGCCAGATTCAGGCCGGTTGCATACGACAGATAGCGGTAATCAGGCGCCTGCAGGAGGACAAGATCCGCGCGCTTGCCTGGCTCGATGCTGCCGCATTCTCCAGCACGGCCGACGGCAGCGGCTGCATTCAAGGTGGCTGCCGTAAGGGCTTCGGCCGCCGTCATGTGCATCGCGATGACAGCCAGGCCGAAGACGAGCGGCAGCGAATACGTATAGCAGCTGCCCGGATTGTAATCGCTGGCAAGCGCTACGGCAGCCCCCGCATCAATGAGTCTTCTCGCCGGTGCATAGGGCTTCCGCATGCAAAACGCCGTTGCCGGCAGCAGGACAGCCACCGTGGAGCTCGCTGCCAGTTTCCGGATGCCTGCATCGCTGACGGAGAGCAGATGATCGGCCGATACCGCCCCCAGTTCACAGGCAAGTTCCGCACCGCCGAGCGAACTCATCTCATCGGCATGGAGTTTCAATGCCAGGCCGTGCTTTTTCGCTGCGGTAAGAATTTTCCTGCTTTGTGCCAGAGAAAAGACACCTGTTTCGCAAAACACATCGACGAAATCAGCAAGATGCTCCGCGGCGACCTGCGGCAGGACCATGTGAACAATAAAGTCGACATAGTCGTCTGGATGATCACGGAACTCCGGCGGCACGGCATGTGCCCCGAGATACGTGGGAATCACCGTGGTCGGCAGTTCATTGTCCAACTGGCGCAGGACATGCAGCAAACGTAGTTCTGTATCATGATCCAGACCATAGCCGCTCTTCCCCTCTACGGTCGTGACGCCCATGGCGAGCATGGCCCGCAGGACACGCCGGCCATGTTCCATCAGTTCTGCTTCACTTGCCTGACGTGTTTTTTCCATCGTGGCAACAATCCCGCCACCACGCTGCAACAGCGTCAGATAGGGTACACCGGCCAGGCGGTCATCGAATTCCTCCGCGCGGGCACCGGCAAACAGGAAATGCGTATGAGGATCGACGAACCCCGGAACTGCACACTGGCCGCTGCCGTCAAGCATCTCACAGCCTGCCAGATCCCCCGCAGCCCGGGCTTTCGCCACGACCTCATCATCGCGGCCAGCGGCGCGAATGATGCCGTCTTCCATCCAGACGGCTGCATCCGCAGCGAGCAGGAGCTTGTTCATCGCCTGCCCATGGCAGGCTTCCTTTCCCTGGGGCGTAGCCAATTGCGCCAAATGACGAATGATCTTGCTGGACAAAAGAATCCCTCCTTTTCAGCACCTCTCAGCACGCCCGGCAGAGACGCACATGCCATGCTCCTCTTACCGCAGCCTTACGATTTCGGTTTTGCGAAACAGCCTGCCACTGCTTTTTTGACGAGCGCTTCATCCGCCAGGCATGGTTCCGTGATATGCGCGGAGTCTGCATAATCTTCATTGAACTTTTTGACCGTCTCGATGGAATGCGCATTGCGCGCCCAGCTGCGGCGGGCAACACCGCCCATGACATCCCAGAGCAGAGCACTCTTGATGATGCGGTCCACGCGCTCGCTGCCATCCAGGACCAGGCCAAAGCCACCGTTGATGGCCTTGCCGATGCCGACACCGCCGCCATTGTGCAGCGCGCAGAGGCTCATGCCGCGCGCCGCATTGCCGGCGAAACACTGGACAGCCATATCCGCCATGACGTTGCTGCCATCCTTGATGTTCGCCGTCTCGCGGAACGGCGAGTCCGTGCCGGAAACATCGTGATGATCGCGGCCCATCATCACCGGGCCGATCTTCCCTTCCCGCACCAGCTCGTTGAATTTCAAGGCAATGCGGATACGGCCTTCTGCATCCTGATACAGGATTCTCGCCTGCGTGCCGACCACGAGATGATTCTTCTCGGCATCGCGGATCCAGTTGTAATTGTCGCGGTCCTGGTAGCGGCGGTTCGGATCAATGCAGCTCATCGCTGCCTGGTCTGTGGCGATGAGATCTTCCGGCTTGCCCGAAAGGCATACCCAGCGGAACGGACCATAACCATAATCAAAGAGCTGCGGTCCCATGATATCCTCGACATACGACGGCAGGATGAAGCCGTCCTTATCGTCAATGCCGTTCTTGGAAAGTTCCTTGACGCCGGCATCATAGACGGCTTTCAGGAAGGAATTGCCATAATCAAAGAAGTACGTCCCCTTATCCACGCAGGCCTTGATGAGCTCATACTGATGGCGGAGGCTCTTGTTGACCAGCTCAATAAAATGCGGCCGGTCCTTCGCCAGCATCTCCGTGCGATCCGCAAAGCTCAGGCCCTGCGGGCAGTAGCCGCCATCGTAGGCAGCATGGCAGGACGTCTGATCACTCATGAGATCGACGTGGATATCATGCTCAACGATGTATTCAAGCAGATCGACGATATTGCCGTGATACGCGATGGAAACAGCCGTCTTGGCTGCCAGGTGCTTATCGGCAGACGCAAAAACCGCATCCAGGTCATTGTAGCATTCCTTCACCCAGCCCTGATCCAGACGGGTCTGTATCCTCGACTGATCCACTTCGGCAATGATGCCCACAGCGTGAGCAATCTCGGCGGCCTTCGGCTGTGCACCGCTCATGCCGCCCAAGCCGGAGCTGACGAAAAGACGGCCGGCCAGATTGCCGTCCTCCGGAATCCCCAGATGCAGACGGCCGGCGTTCAAGAGCGTATTGTAGGTGCCATGAACGATGCCCTGCGGGCCAATGTACATCCAGCCGCCAGCCGTCATCTGCCCGTAATTGGCCACGCCCATTTCTTCGGCAATCTCCCAGTCCTTCTGGTTGTCGAATTCACCAACCATCAGCGCATTCGTGATGATGACGCGCGGGGAATCCGGCTTTGACGGAAAGAGCCCCAGGGGGTTGCCCGATTCCACGACCAGCGTCTGATGATCCGTCATGACCTCCAGATACTTCTTGATCAGCCGATACTGCAGCCAATCGTGGCAGACACTGCCCGTTTCACCATACGTGACCAGCTCATACGGATACAGGCCGACTTCAAAATCCAGATTGTTGTCAATCATCACCTGGAATGCCTTGCCCTCCAGGCAGTTGCCCTTGTATTCCTCGATGGGCTTGCCATAGATGCGCCCTGCCGGGCGGAAGCGATAGGCATAGATGCGGCCATACGTCGTAAGTTCCTTGAGGAATTCCGGGATCAACGCCTCGTGCAGGCTGGGATCCACGTAACGCAGTGCATTCTTTAAGGCCGTTTCCGTCTGTGCCGGCGACAGATGAAACCCACGGGAAGGAGCGCGGCGAATCCCCGGGACAAATTCCGGCATGGGCGGAAGTTCTTTTTCTGGTGCAATCATAAACGGTTCATTCTTCATCATTACCATCTCCAGTTCTGATCAACGATACAGGCTCATCCCATATCTGCAGATTCCAGATGCTCCATCGTCGTGCGGATCCTTGCCAGCAGTTCTTCTTCATCAATCTTTACGAAGCGACCGTCTTTGACCGTATCCTCTCCGTTGACGACGACACGCTCTATGGCCGTCGGCTGCAGGGAATAGATCAGATTCGGCAGGAACTGATTGCCTTTGCTCAGCGGCTGCATGGAAAGATCATCGAGGTAAATTCCCACGAAGTCGGCAGCCTTGCCTGCAGCAATTTCGCCGACCGGCAGGTCAAGGGCCTTCGCGCCATTCGTCGTTCCCATCTGCATCGCATCGTGATAATTCACACATAAGGCGTCGAGCGTGCTGGCCTTTTGCAGGATGGCTGCCATGCGCATTTCTTCAAAGACGCTGTTGCGATTATTGCCGCAGGCGCCGTCACTGCCCAGAGCCACCGGTACGCCAGCTGCCAGGAAAGCTGGCAGATTGGTGATGCCATCGGCCAAGAACATATTGCTCGACGGGCAGTAAATCAGATGTCCCCCCTTGGCGCCGAGTACCCGGATTTCCTCCGGCTCCAGCCAGACGCCATGGATGATGCTCATATGCTCATTTACCACCCCGAGTTTATCGAGGAAACGCAGCGGCGTCGTGCCATACGTTTTTTTGACCTGTTCCACCTCAAAGCGTTCTTCCGAAACGTGAATATGAAAAGGCGTATGGTATTTCAGAGCCAGCGAGCATCCCGCCTCGACCATCTCCGGCGAAGCCGCATGCAGGCTGTGGGGAGCCGGAATGACTTTTGTCATGCCGCCCGGATACTTTTTCATCAGCAACTCGGTATGGTGCGAAGCATCCGAGACGGTCTCGACGTAGCCGGCTGGCGCTCCATCCCAGTCATACATCGTGCGGGCCAGCACGAGGCGAATGCCGAGATCCCTCGCGGCCCGGATCACGGCCTCATCTCCTTCCATGCCGTCATTGTGCAGGTAGAAGAAATCACAGACGGTCGTGGCACCGCATTTCATCATCTCGGCAAAGGAGAACAATGCTCCTGTATAGATATCGATGGGCCGCAGTCTTGGCGAATATTTGTAGAGGGACTCATCCCGCCACTCCAGGAAGGGACGGTCGGCGGCAATGCCGCGCAAAAGGCTCTGGAAACTGTGATTGTGTGCATTGACGGTTCCCGGCACCAGGGCCAGGTGTTCCCAGTATTCCGGCATGGCCTCGGGATTTTCCTGCTCGGCTTTCCGTGCAGGGCTCACCTCCTTGATCGTGCCATCTTCTACGACAACCGCCATGTTCTTCTGGGGTTTCCCCTGGGTAAAACAGATTGACGGCTCAATCAATCGCATCATCATTCCAGCCTCCTGTCCAACAGCAATACACTTTCGAGCAGATTTTGCGCCGCAGCGTCAATCGCGTCAGGCTCTGCCTGTTCCTGCGGGCAATGACTGTATCCGTTCACGGTGGAAACAAACAGCATGCCGGCCCTGGTGAGGCGTGCCATGTTGGCGGCATCGTGTCCGGCCATGCTCACAAGCTCACGCCGCGGCTCACCGATTTTTTCCGCACCGTCCAGCAATGCCTGGATGATGACGGGCGACATCGGCATTTCCGGCTGGTCGAGGTTGAGCTGCTGCGTGATCGTCACCTGGCGCTTCGTTGCAATGCGCTGAATCTCACGCGTCAAATAGGCAAGAGCCTGCTGACGATGCTCGGGATTCGCCGTTCGCAGATCCAGCGTAAGCTCCACCTGCCCCGGTATGATATTTGAGGCATTGGGCGCCACCTTGACGCGCCCCACCGTCGCGGCCACATCCTGCCACTCGGGCTGACGGATGATATCTTCTACGGCCAGTTCGACCTCAGCGGCTGCCGTCAGGGCATCGCGCCTGTCCTTGTACCGCGTTGTTCCCGCATGATTGGCTTCTCCTTCCACCGTGATAATCTCGCGGTAAATGCCTGTGATGCAGCTGACGGTTGCGACCTTCTCACCGGCATCATAGAGCCGGCGTCCCTGCTCAATGTGGCATTCGATGAATCCCGCCAGGGAATCGGGTGCCAGACGGGCATGTGCCGCCACCTGATGGATATCGCCTCCCATGCGCTCTATTGCGTTTGCCAGCGGCTCTCCCGTCACGCGATGCTTCAGCTGCATGAGATCCGGTTCGGTCAAGCGGCCGCAAAGGACTTTTGAGCCAAGCGTGGAAACCGAGAAATCATTGGGTTCTTCGCCCGTAAACGAAATCAGGGACAAGGGATGGTGCAGCGGGACGTCATGTTCGCGCAGCGTCTCGAGGACTTCGGTGGCCATGAGGACACCCAACGCGCCATCGTAAGCACCACCATTCGGCACGGTATCATGATGCGAGCCCAAGACCAGCGGCTTGCCCTTGCCGCGCGTGTGGGGATCTTCTACCCAAAGGTTTGCAATGGCATCGCGTCTTACGTCCAGCCCCATCTGTTCCCAGAGCTGCTGCAGCCAGGACCTGGCTTCGCTATCGGCAGGACTCCCGAGCTGTCGGTCAATCCCGCCCTGCGCATTCGCACCGATTTTCGATAAATCAGCCAAACGTTGCAGCAAGCGTTCGGCCTGAATCTTACAAGTTATATCCATAGGCTGATCGCCTCACATTTCTCATCCGGAATACAAGTTACGAATCACATCGATACTGCCTGCCGTATCGTCATGTCGATACAGCAGGCAGCAGGATGATGTCGACGAATATCATGGATTAAAGGAAAGAACCATCGATGACGGAGTTCGGGTCAACCGGCTTATCGATGAGCTTGAGCTCCACCCAGAGATCCGAGGCCATCTTGACGACCTTGTAGAACTCGCCGGGATTATCCTTGGTCCCGAAATAGGCCTTGTTGCCGGCTTCATCATAGAACGTGACATCGTTCAGTTCCTTCTTGACATTTTCCGGCTTCTCGCCGAGGTGCTTCGCGAGGATTTCCGTAGCCTCATCCGGATGTTCCTTCAGGAAATTGATGGAATCATACCAGGCTGCCACAATCCCCTTGACGGCATCCGGATGTGCTTCGATGAAATCCTTGCGCATCGCAAAGGTGTCGACGATGATGCCAGGCGTCTGCTTGCTGTCCATGATTGTATGGCCGAAATCCGTGTTGGCGGCTTTTGAGAGCCACGGCTGCCACGTGATGGCCGCATCAACCTTGCCCGAGATGAACGCCGCACCGGCATCACCGGCGGCCATGTTCTGCACATCGAAGTCCTTGAGGCTCATGCCCTTCTGATGCAGGAGATACTGGAACCAGAAGAAATCGGCGCCGCCCGTCGTATCCAGAGCGATCTTCTTGCCCTTGAGCGACTCGATGGTCGGATATTCTTTCTTGGCGATGATGCCGTCGCCGCCAGACGAGGTATCAAGAGCCAGGACCTGCGCGATATCAATACCGGCACTGGCATTGACGACATGCGTGTCGGCCGTGGTCGAAACGCCCTGGATCTTATTGGCCGCCAGGGCACTCTTGCTGTCTGCCTTCGATTCGATGGACTGAATCTTGACATTGACACCGTGGTCCTTGAAGAAGCCCTTATCTTCTGCAATGTAGAACGGAGCAAAACCGATCCAGGAAGACTGGCCGATGATGACCTCATTGCCCGCATCCCCGGAGGATGATGCGGACGAACTCTCTTTTGATGAAGAACCGCATCCAGCTGCCATGGCCGTCATGGAAACAGCCAGCGCTACTGACAGCATCTTTTTCCAAATCGTCTTCATGTTCATTCCCTCCCATGCATGTGTATCCAATCCTCTAAGCTGGAATCTATCCTTAAGCGGCATCAGAGCAAGGTCAGCTTGCCTGCATCCGCATTAAGTTCTGCTTCTCTGCCATCGAGATCCCCCGCTTCGGCTGCGGCATAAAAATCTGCCGGCATGCGGTTAACGACCGGGATATCGAAAATGATGGCACTCGCCGCCAGGGTCGTATCGGCATGCTCGACGATCATGCCGGCCGGGCCCATGCCCGTGAGCTTCAGCTGATACATGCCGTCTGCCTGTACGACGGAACTCCCCTTGCCATACGGGAATACCAGGATCTTATCCGTGATGGACTGACCGTAGAGACAGTGTTCACGTTCGATGACCCTGCCCGTTTTCGGATCGATCAGGTAAAAGCAAATGGGGTCTTTCGAGTAAAGCAGCTGCCCTTTGCCATGACCATCGGCGATCTTATGGCAGCTCAGTACGTTTTTATCTTCATTCATGGCACTCACTCCCCTTTCTCAATAGCGGCCTTCCAGGGCAGCCGTAACGCTGTCTTTCAACGGAGCGATGACGAATTCCATCTGACGGCGTTTCGTGTAATAGGCACATTTTGGAGAATCCGTGATGCCCTTCTTCCCGTAAAGGAATTTCCAGCAGGGCTGATCCATGCACGTGTCGTCGATGATGTAGCCGCCAGCCTGGCGGATGATTTCTTCATAGCCCATCTTCTGAGCCAGATTCTTCGTCAGCGAAGAGGTCATGATGAAAAGCGGCACAGCCAGCGTTTTGCCCTTCACCATCTCGGCCACGGTCGTCACCTGATCGATGGTGAAATGCGGGCAGCCGTAAAGGGCAAAATCGATTTTGCCGCCCGGCGCACTCAGTTCCTCCCGCATGGCATCCAGCTCCGGCCGCGTGATCGTGACCTCTTTCTGCGGCTTCCTGCCCTGGAAGGCCGCTTCGCGGGTCGGGGCCTCCGGCGTAAAGCCAACGATGTGGTAAAGCGCCACATTGCCGCCCGTATTCAGTTCAGCGCCCAGATTCATGAGCGCCTCTTTCGACGGCCCTGTGATGCCCTCGAAGACCGGCACGGCAAATCCCGTCTTGCGCGGCGTCAGGTAACCGAGCATCTGGTAATCAAAATCATCCTGCAAATCCGCGTCTACATGAACCAGGACCTCGCCGGCACGATTCTCATCGAGCAGGAATCCATAATAAGGGGTCACGCCCGTGACGGCCGAGCAAAGGGCACTCTGCGCGGATTCACGATTCGAGCGCGCACCGTAGACGGAATTGACGAACGGCGTGGCACTGGATTCCGAAAAGGCAATCGTCTCACCAAAGCGCGGCACATTGCGTTCCAGATACGGCGTGCAATCGTATGTCATGATGGCACCCAGTTTGGTATAGGCAGCATGCGTACGCTTGACGATGGCCAGGTCCTCTGCCTCCAGCTGCGTGAATTCTTCACAGGCGCGCCAGTTGAAACTCGGGTTGACAGTGGGACGGACGCGGCAGACAGCACCGCCTTTCGCCAGGCGTTCCGCGAACCAGAGATCCGCTTCCTGGTTGCTCAAGGCCACATGGGTTCGTGTCACCGGCACCATGTACGGAGCGTCATAAGCTTCGCCAATAGCCACCAGGACTTTCATGGCCAGGCTCGTTCCCTCACCATACGCACCTGCCAGCATGGCTTTTTCCTCTTTCGTCAGCTTCATATTCCAGCCCCCTCGGTATAAATGGTCATTGTTAATGATTTCATTTTTATTCTTATATATTGATGAAATCATTAACAACAAGAAAAACGAAAAGGCGTTCAAGACAATTTTGCTTGTCTTGAACGCCTTTGTTCTCTTGATGTCTATAGAATAACACTACGCATCAGCCATGTCAACGTCTTATTTTAAGTATACATTGTCCATGACAGTCCATATCAAAACGACAAATATTATTTTGTAAAATACACACGATCCCGCCGTTCCATCGCTTCAATGGCTTCAATGCGAGCGCCCAGCTGCGGCATGCGGCCGGCTGCATCTCGCAGCATCAGGTTCAGGAATGCCAGCGGCGTGCTGTAGATATCAAACAGCGAGGCCGTGGTGACCGGCACGCAGACCGTATGCGCGGCAATGTCCACCATGGGAGAAAGACGGCTGTCGGTCAGGGCACAAAGAGAGAACCCGCCTTTCTTGAGCGCCCGACATTTCTGGATGAGCGTCTGGGAATATCGCGGAAAGGCAACGGCAATGACATTCGTATGAGCCGGATCCAGAAGCTCGAGCGTCCCCCATTCATCGGTTCCCGGCACGACAACAGAAACATCTGCTCGCATCTTGTGCAGGATGTAGGCAGCATACGGAAGAAGCGTTGCCGACATACGGGCGGACAACAGGATCAGCGGATGGGGAGCCGTCACCATCGATACCATCGCCTCGTAATCTTCCCCCTGCATGATTTCTTCCAGGCTGTTGAGATTGCCGAGCTCGACATCCAGGATGGAACGAACCTGGCTGACCTCATGATGATTGCCTTTATGAGAACTGTTGCTGTACTGCAATCGCTCAGGGCCTGTGAGCTGCTTGCTGACCAGGCGCTGCAGACTGCGCAGGAAATCGTTGTAGCCGCGATAGCCCAGCATCATGAAGAAACGGGATACACTGCCCTGCGATACCCCCATCGCATCGGCCAGTTCGCTGGCCGTCATGAAAATCACTTGCAGATAGTTCTTTTCGAGATACAAGGCAATCTTTTGATTCGTCGGAGAATGCTTTGCGACGCGCATCAGCATCCCCTGCAATTCTTCCGGCGTCTGAAAGGATGTCATACGTTTCCCCCCTCTCATTTCGCACATTTTTTCTATTTTCGTATCGTAAGGTGCTTCTATTATAATGCTTCCACGGCAGTCCCGTCAAACCGGCCCCTGGCACGTGAGCTGCGGATTCCGGAAAACGACGGGAAGCAAGGCTTCTGATACTTCAATCTCGGCCAGCTGCAAGGTGTTCTTGATGCGGACCACGCGCAAATGATCCCGGTCCGCATGGCGGCAGGTCTTGATGGCAATCCGCAGCGCTTCTTCCTCATTCTTCGCCATCAGGGGAATCCTCGCGTCCTCAATGCAGCGGCAGGCAATGGCATTCGTGTAAATGGCGGGCAAATCCAGTTTGGGAAAGATCCGCTTGAGCATGACATCGAACAAACCGATGCCGATGCCGTTGCCGTGTGAAGCATCCGTGATGTCCAGCAGGACCATGCGCTCGATTTCAGGGATAGGCACCAGGAATTTATCGCGGGCCGAGCTGCGGCCGACAATGTTGGGGTCAAAGCCTGCTCCCGACACATCCTTTCCCATTTCCTCCATCACCAGCACATCGATCTGCGGGATCATCAGACGCGGCATATAGACAATGGCACGCCTGACGAGCTGCTTTTCCTGCTCCAGCAGGGTATCTGCCGGCAGCACAGACAAGTCAGCCGTTTCGTCATAGGCATTTTCCAGGATGGCCACACCGAAGGCCACGGGTGCCACGGACAAGATTTTCCGGGCAGCCTCCTCCAGGATGGCAGCAAAATGCTCCGGCGGTGTCTCATGGATGCTGGAACAGCCGCGTTGATTCCCGAGGCCGATCACCAGCATCTTGGCCAAGCCGCTCTGCAAGTCGCCAATAAAATCGGTATGCAGCTTGATGCGGTTGATGGGCACGATCCGGTCGGCATGCAGGGCCGCCTGATCAAAATAAAGGGGACGGCCATCGCGCAGATGCCCGATGACCTCCGTGTCAACAGAAGTCACAACGGGAACGCCCATCGCCGCCTCCGTGATGCCGTAGCCAGCAAGCACGGCCCGCTGCCCCTCCTCCGTGCCGCCGCCATGACTCCCCATGGCACTGACAATAAAGGGAAATGCCCCCAGATCCTTTAAGCTCTGCAAGACCGTCTTGACGATAAGCGGCAAGTTGGCAATGCCGCGGCTTCCCACCGCCACTGCCACCTTCATCCCCGGCTTTATCGCATCACGGACGGATTGCGTCTCCAGCTGCCCGCGCAGCAATGGCACAATCTGCCTCTCGGACAGATGGGCCGCGGGGAAATCCTGGCGCACGCGGTACATCTTCGGCAGCGGATATTCATAATCGGAAGGCAAAAGCAAGGCCATATCATACGCTTCCTTCCTGCTGATCCAGCATGGCATTGATTTTCATGCGCAAGGCGACAAAATCTTCCCGTTCCTTCAAATCCTGGGTACGATTATACGGCAGATAGATGGGAATCAATTTCTTGACCCTGCCCGGCCTTGCCGACATGACATAGATTTTCGTTGCCAGAAATACGGCTTCTTCAATATCATGCGTGACAAACGCAATCGTAGGGCGTTCCTGCTGCCAGATGCTGCGGATCAGCTGCTGCATCTGTGCTTTCGTGATGGGGTCCAGTGCACCGAAGGGCTCGTCCATCAGGATAAGCTCGGGTTTCGTCGCCAAAGCCCTTGCAATCGCCACGCGCTGCTTCATGCCGCCGGAAAGCTCTCTGGGATACGCATCGCGGAAGTTCTCCAGATGCATCGTGTGCAGATAGCGCGTAATGATCGCTTCCCGTTCCATCTTGCTGAGCCCCTTTTCCTTCAGGCCATAGCCGATATTATCCGCGACGGTCAGCCAGGGAAAGAGCGTATACGTCTGGAACACCATGCCGCGATCCGGGCCAGGGCCCGTCACTGGCCGGTCCTTGATGACGATCTTCCCCTGCGTGGGGAAATCCAGGCCGGCTAGCATGCGCAGCAGCGTGGATTTGCCGCAGCCGGACGTGCCGACAATGCAGACGAATTCGTTTTCCAGGACCTCGATGTTGCAGTCATCCAAGGCCAACGTCACTTTATGGTCATTCTGATACCGTTTCGTGATATGCGAAGCCGTGATGATGGAAGACGCAACCTGTGCTTCCAGCGGCTGCGCCTGTGTTTGGAACGCATGCTCAGACAAGGACATCATCCCCCTGCTCTCCGGTGCGGACACGCAAGGCATTCTCTACCGGCAGGACGAAGATCTTGCCGTCGCCCGGATGCCCGGTTGAATTGTCTTCCAGCAGCAAGCCGACGACCGTCTTGACGTCTTCATCGCGCACCACCATCTCAATCAGGCGCTTGGCGACAAACTCAATACCGACCACTTCCCGCTCTTCTTCACCTTCCGTATGAAAAACGACTTTCTTCCTGCCCCGCCCGAGCACTTCCTTGGTCGACATGGCAGAAAAACCATGGCCGATCAAACGATGTTTTGTAGCAAAGTAACGGCTGGGGCGAATGATTGCCATGATTTCTTTCATCAAAGTCCCTCCTCACCACTGGAAACTGTATAGGCAGCTGCAACATCGCTCAAAAAGATCTTGCCGTCACCATACGCACCATTTTCCTTCGTACGCGCTTCCTGCTCAATGGTTTTGATGACCTCATCCGTATCGGCATCTTCCACGACGAGCACCAGCATCTCCTTCGGGATCTCATCGTAATAGACATCGCCCACTTTCAGTCCGCGCTGCTTGCCGCGTCCCAGGACGTTGATACGCGTCACGGAATTATGGCCTTTTTCACTCAGGGCCGTGAGTACCGGCAAGACTTTATCGGGACGGATAACCGCTTTGATCATTTTCATGAGAATCTCTCCTTTCCTGTTTCCTGCAAAGCCTGAACGATATGCTCTGCAGCACGCCGCCTCAGTTCATGAACGGCCCGTGGCGAATAATAAGCAATATGCGGCGTAACGATGATTCCCGGCGTATGCAGGACCGGGTCATCTGGACGAGGCGGCTCCTGCTCCAAGACATCGAGAACGGCTCCCGCGATTTCCTGCCGGCGCACGGCCTGCAGCAAAGCCGCCGTATCGACGATACCGCCGCGCGCCGTATTGATGAGGATGGCTGTTTCCTTCATCTGCCGCAGCTGCTCCGCCCGGATGAAATGGTGCGTAGATGCCTCATACCGCAGATGCAGACTCACAACGTCAGCCGAAGCCAGGCCATCTGACAGCTCTTTATACCTTGCGCCGCACGCCTCTGCTCTGGCAGGTGTCAGGCTAGGGCTCCAGGCACTCACGATCATGCCGGATGTCCGGGCCCGGGCGGCGACCGCCTGGCCGATACGTCCGAAACCGACAAGGAAAAGCTCTCTTGGGGAAGACGCGCGAACGGCCTGCACGGCCGCCAGCCCCCAGATTCCGCTGCGGGTTGCCTGCTCATAGAGGTGCAGAGGCCGTCCCCATTCCCGAATGGCCGACAGAACATACTGCGCGATCTCTGCCGCACAGTAGCCGGAGACGCCGGTCACGAGGATCTGACGGGCCATGGCCGCCGCCGTATCGATATTATCGATGCCCGTACCATAATTGGAAATGATGCGGCAGCATGGCAGCTGTGCAATGCGTTCTTCCGTCATCCCGACATCAATCTGTGTGAGCAGGGCCACCGCACGCCGGCCATAAGCGGGAACATCCCGCTCGTAATCCGCCGGCCTGGAATGAACGACATCACACCACGGCAGGGCACGGGCGAATATCTGCCGTTCCAGCTCGTAATCCGGCCATTCTTCATCGAGAATCCAGATGCAGGGCACCTGGTCCTGCTCAGGCATCCATCTCCTTTTCCTCATGCTCCTGCATCTCCTCGTAAATCATGCCCAGGATATCGCGCTTATACTGGAGGAAACGCGGGTCGCTCTTGATGTAGAAATCCCGGTCACGCGGCAGATTGACATCCACGATTTCCCGGATGGCCCCTGGATGGGACTTCATCACGACAATGCGGTCTGCCATGAAAACGGCTTCCTCGATATCGTGCGTGACCATCACGACGGTTTTCGGATGTTTCCGCCAGACTTCCAGCGTGAGTTCCTGCATATGGCCACGCGTCTGTGCATCCAGTGCGCCAAACGGCTCATCAAGAAGAAGACTGTCCGGATTCGTGGCCAAGGCTCTCGCTATGGCCACGCGCTGCTTCATGCCGCCGGACAACTCCTTCGGATAAGCAGCTTCAAACCCTTCCAACCCGACGTCTTTCAAATATTGCTTAACGGTAGCCTCCCGTTCTTTTGCCGGCACCTTCAATTCCTTCAGGCCGTATTCCACATTCTTGTAGACATTGAGCCACGGGAAAAGCGTATAGGCCTGGAACACCATGCCACGATCCGGCCCCGGTCCTTCGATCCGCTGTCCGCCGACAAAGATATTCCCGGTCGTCGGCTCCAGGAAACCGGCCAGCATGCGCAAGAGCGTCGACTTGCCACAGCCCGAGGCCCCGAGTATCGCGATGAATTCATTCTTACGAATCTCCAGATTAATCT
Source organism: Mitsuokella sp. AF21-1AC (assembly GCF_003458855.1). NCBI lineage: Bacteria > Bacillati > Bacillota > Negativicutes > Selenomonadales > Selenomonadaceae > Mitsuokella > Mitsuokella sp. AF21-1AC. Next base: position 8,511 of record NZ_QRVW01000022.1, on the reverse strand, counting down.
CCTGCAGAGCCTGTATCTTCTTTTTGCCGTTGTCATAACATTTTGTCACACCCTTGATGCGATACATGATATTCTTTTCCATAACGATCCCTCCCTGTATGAGTTGCAGCCTTTATTCACTCCAACGGAAAAAGACTTTGTTCATGAGCTTGAACACGCAATCGAAGAACAAGCCCAGAAGGCCGATGGCCAGCAGTCCGACGAAGATATTGCCGACATTCAGCATGCGCTGCGACTGGATCATCATATAGCCAATACCGGCCGAAGCACCGACCATCTCCGCTACGACGACGTACGTCCAGGCCCAGCCGAGAACCATGCGCAGCGAATCCAGGATATGCGGCATGCTGGCCGGCAGGATGACTTTCCAGAGCACGTGCGAGGGCTTCGTGCCCAGCGTGTAAGAAACTTCCACCAAATCATGCGGTACCTTGCGCACATCAACGGCGACCATCAGGAGAAGCTGCGGCAGACTGCCCATGATGATCAGGGCAATCTTCTCGGATTCATCAATGCCGATCCAGAGGATGAAGAGCGGGATGAACGCCGTGGCCGGCAGGTAACGGACAAACGACATCAGCGGTTCAATCAGGGCATCGATTGGGGCATATGTGCCGATCAGCAGCCCCAGCGGCAAAGCCACCACGGCCGAAATCAGGAAGCCGGCCAGGACACGATACGTCGAGATGCCGATATCCTTGATGAAATCATGCGTCTCAAAGAGCTGCACGGCCGAATCCACCGTATGTTGAGGCGTTGGCATGAAGGACGGATCAACGATGCCGGCATTCGTCAAGAAAAACCAAGCGAAAAACACAAAAGCAAACGTCAATACCGCCAAGACCGTATAGGCGTGCTTACTGATACTTCCCTGTGGAATAAACACTCTCTGTTTCATAGCCACTCCCCCCGATTGATATTAATCGAATAATCAATTGTCATCTATAAATGATGGATTCATTCATAGACAGATAAAAGAAAAAGCAACCAAACTTCGAGAATCCGAAGCTCCGTTGCTTTTATGGTTTTATGATAGCTCGCAGGATACGATCTGTCAATCCTATTTCTCTATGAACTCTGTATACTTTAGAGCAGGCTTCCCAGCGCGAAGGCACCGGAAGCAGCCACGAAGACGATGACGGCGCCCCACTTCCAGTAGCGGTATTCCTTGTTGAGGCTGGCCATCTCCTCTGCATCCGGAGCATTCAGGACGAGTTCGGATGCTTCCAGCTCCTTCGCGGCTTCCGGCATCGGTCTGTTGCGCACTTCAAAGAAATAGTAAGCCAGGCAGGCCGCGCACAGGACCAGATTGTATGGCAGTGCAGACCAGTCAACGGCCAGGACCATGACGACGCCGTAAACGATCAGATTGACCACGGCGCCAACCGTTCCGAGCGGCGCGACCCAGGGACGCGCAAGATCCGGTTCTTTCTTGTACAGGAAGATATACGAAAGGAAGCCAATCATGTAACAGATCATCTGCGAAAAGGCGCACATGGCAGCGATGATGGCAATGGAGCCGGACCAGATCAGGAACAGGGCGATGACGCCAATGGTCAGGACAGCCACATATGGGCTCTTGTATTTCGGATGCAGCTTGCCAAGGACCTTCGGGAAACAGCCGTCCTTTGACATCGTGTACATGTATCTTGACGGCCCCGTGATGCAGGGATTCATCGTGGAGAAGTCACCGCCGAACGTAATGCCCAGGCACAGGATAATGGCGGGCAGGCCGACGATGCCGGCCGCATTCATGGCCGAAGCGAAGGGCGCCGTGGCACCGGATACCTCACTCACCATGTCGAGCGGCGTGATACCGATGAGGAACCAGTAAAACAGGGCATTGACACCATAGACGATGAACGGAGAGATAATCAGAGCACGCGGAATCGTAATCTGAGGGAATTCGATTTCCGAGCCCATGCCGACGACCGTCTCGAAGCCGGCAAAGCACCACCAGACGGCAACGATCAGCTGTGCCATCGACGTGACTTCATGCGGGATACCGGCAAAAAGAGGCATGAAATTGGCAAAATCCACATCCTTCAGGACATTGAAGAACCAGATGGTGGACATGCCCCAGAAGAAGAACATGAACGCATTCTGGAATTTACCCGCCGCCTTGATGCCGAAATAGTTGATCAGGACAAATAGAACGATCAGCCCCGAAGCGAGCACCTTCTCATTGACCGGGCTCGTATAGCCCAGGAAGTTCAGCAGGCAGCCGAAGTAATTGGCAAAGGCCAGGGCTTCAGCGCCCGCGATGCCGATCTGGGCCACGGTATAATTCCAGCTGCAGAAGATGCCGACCGGATAGCTGATGGCACGCTTCGCAAACGCATACGTACCGCCGGCCAAGGGCAGTGCTGCGCCCATCTCGCCATACAGCAAGGACGGCCACAGGACCATTAGAAAGGCAATAATCGTCGCGATAATGGCAGAAGTTCCCATGCTGACGGCAGCAGCGGAACCCGTTGTGAACAGACCGACGCCAATGACAGCACCTGTCGTAATCGTGATGCACGAAGACAGGCTCAACGCACGCTCCAGTCTGGGTTCTGAAACAGCAACAGCAGAAGTAGACATGATCACCACTCCTTTTCATACAGTTCATTCTGAGATGCTGCGATACAAAGATGTATGCTTCACAGTTTCAAGGCAGCTCCGCTTTTCTTCTCTCGCATCAGGACACCGCACCAGTCGACAATCTGGGCCGCCGCTTCGATAGCGGGCGTGCCGCCCGCATAGATATTGGAAATGACGGTCCGCTGCGACTCCGGTTTTTTCGTGCTGGCTTCATAGGCCATGTAGCAGCTCATGCTCTGATTCGTGATGAGTCCCGGCCGTTCGCCAATCAGCTGTACGATGACTTTCGCATGGAGTGCCTCGCTGATGGAATCCATCGTCGCCACACGCCCATGCCTGATGTAAATCGGCGTTCCGAGGGAATACCCCCGTGCCTTCAAACCATCCAGCATCACCTCGTATACGTCCAACGCATTCTCTTCAATCGCATAGGCGCTCAGGCCATCTACGATCAGGATCTGGACATCTATGTCATGCCTGCAGTTCTTCTTCAGGAAATCCATCGTCGCCGATGAGAAGATTCGTCCCAGGTCGGGTCTTTTGATATACGCTTCTTTGCTCTTGGCACAAGTCTCGACTTTGACAAAGCCATACGGATCAAAAATGATATCATCCACTTCCTTCCAGACCGAATCCATGGCAGCCGCATGATCCGACAGATAGCGAAGGTAGCTTTCCGTCCGATAACTCGAACCGGCTTTCCCCACGCAGATCCTGGCATTCGTGCTGCCCTTGATGGCCCTGCAGGCTTCCAGATTGCAGGGATGCTGGATCGTGACACGCGTATGATAATCGATGGCGGATATATCCCGCACAAAACCATCTTCATCCTTCATAACGCTCCCCCCTTCCAGAAGATTGAAGGATCTCCCGCCCGCTCGGTCAAGCGGCCGTCCTCCATGATTCCCAGGCGTTCCATCGCCTGTTCGAATTCCCGGATGGGCCGTTTGCCGGTCACTTCGCGGATGGAAGCAATATCATGGAAACTCGTCGTCTGATTCATCAGCATGACATCATCCGCGAGCGGGATGCCCATGATGTAATTGCCTCCTGCCATGGCAACCAGCATGGCCAGGTTATCGGAATCATTCTGATCCGAATTCATGTGATTCGTATGGCAGCAATCCACCCCCATCGGGATGCCTGTGAGCTTGCCCATGAAATGATCCTCGAGTCCCGCCCGGATGGTCTGCTTGCCGTCGTACAGGTACTCCGGCCCGATAAAGCCGACCACCGTGTTGACCAGGAACGGATGGTACCGCTTGGCCATGGCATAGCAGCGGGCTTCCAATGTAACCTGATCCACGCCGTGATGGGCTTCCAAGGAGAGTTCCGAGCCCTGGCCCGTCTCGAAATACATGAAATTGGGACCATGCGAATGTTTTCGCTCTTTCATGCAGGCATACGCTTCATCCATGAGTGTCAGGCTTATGCCGAAGCCGCGGTTGGCATCCTCAGTCCCGGCCAGGCTCTGGAACATGAGGTCCATGGTGGTTTCCGGCCGCTTCAGAGCCTCCATCTGCGTCGTCACATGGGCCAGCACGCAGTTCTGGGTCGGGATGTCCCAGGTTTCCATGAATTCGGTGAACTCCCCGAGAATTCTCTGAACCGTATCGACATCATCGCTGACCGGATTCAGGCCGATGACCGCATCGCCAATCCCATAGCTGATTCCCTCGTAAACAGAAGCCATGATGCCGCGGATATCATCCTTGGCGTTGTTTGGCTGCAGCCTTCCGGCAAAAACACCAGGCAGGCCGATGGTTGTATTGCAGGTAGCTGTCACAGGCATCTTGGCCGCGATACAGATGAGATTCATATTGCTCATCAATTTCGTGACGGCGGCAATCATTTCAGCTGTCAGACCGCCGCGGATGGAAGCAATGGTTTTTGTGTCTGCCGCCAGCAGGAACTCGCGGAACTCCCCCACGCTCATGGAAGCGATCTTGGCAAAGGCCTCCTCATCAACGGCATCTTCTTCCAGGCGGGTGATTTCGTCCGCCTCATAGGGGATGCAGGGATTTTCCCGCAGTTCCTTCAGCGTGACTTCTGCCAGCACGACTTTTGCCGCCACCCGCTCAGCAGCGGAATCAGCACCAATGCCGGCCAGGGAATCTCCTGTCTTTTCTTCATTGGCCTTGGCCATGACATCGTTCAAGTCGCGAAACTCGTAGGTATGATTCAATAATTTTGTCTTTAAGCGCATGGGTGATTCCCTTCTCTCAATTCTTGAAAATCAGCATCTTGAGGACAAGCAGGACGCTGCCGCCAACGGGTTTGCAAAAATCGATGTACATGCCGTCGGTCGCCCGGACGTTATCAACGCACAGGAAGCCCTGCGCCTCATCCCGGCAGATGGCCAGCGTCTGTCCCAGGACCTTGGCACAGTCACAAGGCAGCACCAGCAGCAGCCGGCGTCCGGATTCCTTCTCCCACTTCCACAAGGCCCTGGCCAGGAATTTGATTTCCTGATAACGCGGCTTCTTTAAATCCTGGATGCTCAGGCAGATATTGGCATCACCGGCATTCCGTGCCGCTTTTTGCCGGAGTCTCGTGAGAAACTTTTCCTCACCCTCTCCCTGACGATAGGGAATGGACACCACCGGAACATTCTTGAGCGGCAGCAGCTTTGCGTCGTAAAAGACCGTGCTGCCGCTCAGCTTCATGCTGTGTACGCCGGCCCCGATGACGGTCGCCCGGATGCGCTCCGGCACCTTGACGATAGGGATGCCGGCCTCGGCAAAACGCTGCCGGATGGTCAGCCCCAGCCGAGGACCGATATCGCCATACTGGTAAAAGAATGCGTTCTTGTCAGGAGCATCCTCCTGATAGACGAACTCGCCAACGCCGCCGGAAAAGGAACAGGCATCGACCGGCACGGGCTGCGGCGGATGATAGATCATCAGGCTCTCCTCCTCCGCGCCCGGGCTCCGGCCCTGAGCAATGCGGACGAGGATATCCGCGAACTCCCGGCAGATATGCTCTGCCTGCTGTGACGTCACCGTACTGCTGTCGGCATTTTCTTTCTGCAACATGTTATGGACGAATGGCGAACAGTACGTGACGCGATGCGATGCGTCAAACTGGATGAGCCGGCCGCCGATGTGGAGTGCATAGGCATCGACCAGCTTTCCTTTATCAAAGACAGCCGCATTCGCCGTACCGCCGCCAATGTCGAAATTGACCAGACGAATCAATTTTTCACGCGCCTTTTGCTGCGCACCGCTGCCGATACCGGCCAAGATCCCTTCCAAATCCGGACCGGCAATGGCAACGACCAAATCTCCGGCATATTCAGCCAGGGCTTCGGCAATACTGGCCGCATTCTCTTTGTTGGCGGCCTCCCCCGTGATGATCACGGCACCACTAGCCACATCCTCCCGCCGGATGCCTGACGTTTCGAACTCCCGATTCAGGATGGCCTTCAGGGCATCCATTGCCAGGAATTTTTGCTGGACAATCGGCGTCATGTAAATCCTGCCTTTATAAAGGATTTCCTTATCGACGATCTCCATCTGCGAAAGCTGGGATGCATACGAGGTGTCGTCCACGCTCAGACGGCTGTAGATGACTTGTGTCGTACTCGTGCCGATATCAATCCCCACGCTGATGAGCTGCTGCATCGCAGACGACCTCCTTTCCTGTAAGCTGCAAATAAAAAAGCGGGCAACGGGATAACCTTTCCGGCACCGTTGCTCGCTTTCGATGTTCTTATTATAGGCTGAACTGCGAAATAAAATAGAAAAAATCGGAACTCGCACAAAATATTTTCATGAAAACCTTATCCTGCCCGTTTTCAACAGGGAAACATGATGCTGCCGTTTTTCGATCCCCTCTGCCAGAAATCCTCTGTGCGGACCTGGCGGGAACTGCAGCCCATATACCGGCGGCAGTCGCGGTTCATATGGCTGAGGTCGTCGTAACCGGCAAACGCAGCCGCAGCCTCCAGATTCATATACGGATGCTGTGCCAACAGCAGCAGGACGTATTGCAGACGCAGCATCTGGCAGAATGATTTTGGAGAAATACCGATATAGTCCGTGAACAAATTGCGGATATAGCGGTCAGTATAGCCCGTATCCTCGGCCAGTACAGAAAGTTTCTCATTTCCCCGGGTCTGGTACATGCGCTTCGTGCAGTAACCCAGAAGCTTACTCTGCCCATCCTCCTGCAGACGCGCTGCCTGCAGGAACTTTGTTGCCACCGCGACACGTTCTTCGAAGGAACTCGTTGCCGTCAGACGCGACAGCAGGGAATCCCCTTCGGCAAAGAGATCTTCTATGTAGACCGGGCGCTCCACGATCTCCCGGATTGGATTTCGGAAGAACAGGCAGGTCGCACCGGGCATGAACCGGATGCCGAACAGGTACTCAATCTCGCCGAAGTAAAAATCCTTCTTGGCGCGTACACCAGTACTGATATAGCCATGAAAGACATCGCCGCTTTTCGTGAACATGAAATCCGTACAGCCATCGGGGATGGTCGGCAGCGCATAGTGCATGAAATCGGCGCCATCGATTTCATAGAAATCCGCTACGATGTCATCATGGACAAATTGATGATGGTATTCTGCGCCGAAGCGTTCAAATCCCGGCTGCCAGGGAATATAGCTTTCCTCTGAAAAAATCGCTTTGCGCTGCCACAGGCCGGCGTTTCTTGTCCGTTCCATATGCATCCCTCCTGTCAGCCCCGGGTACAAAAAAGAGCCGTTTCCTCACGAAAACGACTCCCTTGTCTTTGAATCAATTTGTTTACTTCTTATATTATTTTAAGATTTTCAGCACCGTTCTGTCAAGTACGTATCCCTGCAAAAGAAAAGAAAGCGCCGAACATGTACAGGCCAACGCCGAGGCCGAGGTCGAGCGCGATGACATACGTCGAGTTGACGCGTGTAATAATATGTGTTACCATGTCGGTGATCACCATCAGTTCAAGCATCCGACAAAGAAAGGCCGTGTAACAATCACGCATCCGCGTAAGGATATTCCACTAGGAACGTTCAAGAGTATCCTGGCACAGGCTGGCATTGTACTTCCCTGAGTGTTTGTAAAAGGAGTGACGATATAATGAAAGATGAATATATTTTCCCCGCAATCTTTCATGAAGCAGAAGACGGTATTTCCATTTATTTTCCTGATTTACCAGGATGTCTTCCTTGTGCTTCCGATATGGAAGAAGCCTTCCGAAATGCCAAAGAAGCACTACAGCTCCACATTTTTGGGATGGAAGAAGATGGCGAATCCATTCCCTCCCCTTCTTCTGTATCTTCTTTGACTTGCGGAAAAGGAGACAGTATTGCCATGATTCGGGCCTGGATGCCGCCGTTCCGAGAAAAAATGTTGAATAAATCAACGAACAAAACAGTTACCATTCCTCGCTGGCTGGATATTCTTGCAAAGAGAGAAAAAGTAAATTATTCTCATCTGTTGCAGGAAGCTCTGAAGACATACCTTGGGGTACAAGATTCTGCGGCACGACATTTTCAGTAATACTCCATGACATCAAAGAGGCTCTTTGTCCGATTGGCAGGTGCCTCTTTTTTGCCTGCGAAAGTGTATCTATTCTAGGACAGCAAAAAGCCCTCGTTTTCTTCTTATCTGGCCGATTCGAAGAAACGAGGACTTTTTCTGACCATTCTGGGCAGGTAGAAAGCGTCAACCGCGAATGATTAATTCAGAGAACGACGTTCTTTCGGAATTGCAAAATATTCATCCAAGCATTTTGTCAAGAAACGCTCTACTGCTACCGTTTTCGTCTGCCCTGACTCTTTACAGAAAGCTTCCAGCTTATCGCTGACAGGAGTGGCCAAACGGATATTTAAAATCTTTGCATCTTTCTTTTGCCTTGCCATAAGAATCACCTTTTTCATCGCATGAAGAATATCATAACTCAAACTTCGCAGTTGCTAAACTACTAATTTATTCT